>CALXWC010000022.1 GCA_944392265.1 uncultured Alphaproteobacteria bacterium
AAAGCCTGAGCCTTATTGGCAAATAATAAAAAACTGCTTCCGATAAAATAAAATAAGTGTTTAATTTTCATTTGAAACTCTATAGATGATTGCAATAATTATTAGTTATATAGAAAATAAAAAAAAATTCAAATTATAAAAATAAAAAAAAGCGTAAAAACGCTTTTTTTTATTTTTTAGAAATCTTCTTACTATCTTTTAAGGCAAACATCTTGTTGTATGAAGATTTTATATCGCTAACCAGAAGCTTGAATTTTTTCAAATCTTTTCCGGTTAAGTTATTTCCGGTAGCAGCCTTAATGGTTGTCGGGTTAATACGTTTGCCGTTACGAATAACTTCATAGTGCAAGTGAGGACCGGTTGACAAGCCTGTAGAGCCGACATAAGCAATCACTTGTCCTTGTTTAACTCTCACACCGGGCTTGATTCCTTTAGCAAATTTCCAGATATGTCCGTAGGCAGTTGAATATTCGGAGTTATGTCTGATTTTAATATAGTTTCCATATCCACCGTTATATTTTGCCACCTGAACAACACCATCCCCACCGGCAAAGATTTTTGTACCTTTAGGAGCGGCATAATCAACACCCCAGTGAATAATCCAACGTTTTTTAATCGGATGTCTTCTTTTTCCGAAAGGAGAGGAGATTCTTGCGTTTTGGAATGCCAAAGGTTTTCTGTGCAATGTTTTTTTCATTGCCTGACCTTTTTCTGTATAATAATCCACATTTCCTTTGGCATCTTTGAAACGATATAAAGAAACTTTTTCATTTCTTAACTGTAAGCCGGCATACAATATATTTCCGTATGAGGCAACTTTACCGTCTTTAGTGATATTATTTTCAAATATAATTTCAAATTTATCACCTTTTCTAACGTCTCTTCTAAAGTCAACGGAATAAGAGAAAATTTTAATAAATTCATGAACAATCTTGTTTGGAACACCTTGAGAATTCATAGACTTTGAAAGTGAACCGCTAATAGAACCGGTAGCACTGTTAACTTCTGTAATTAATTCTTCTTGATTAACCTTGGCTTCAAAAGCGCCGTTTTTATTTTTAAGTAAAGCATAACTTTTGATATGATTCTCTTGAATGACGATACTTTCAATATCGGTCATTTTTTTCAATTCTTCATCATATTGTCCTGAAACCAAGATTTTTTGACCGACACGAATATTTGCCGGATTATAAACTTTTTTGAAAGTGGTATAAAGATTATGAGCTTCTTCGTAATTTAAGCCTAAAGTGTTTAATATGGAAATGAAAGTATCACCTTTTTTAACTGTAATCAGCTTATCATAATCATGAATACGTTGATAGTTATAAACAGTGTCAAATAAAGATCTAATATTTAAGATTCGGTCTTCCGGATAAAGAGAAGCTGTATCTTCAATAGATTCGGACACAGCGTTTTCTAACATAAGATATTCAGTCTTTTCTTTGGAATAAACAGAAGCGTTAACACTGGAATTATTGGTTAAAGACAAAATAAAAGCAGAAGTAACCGCAACGGCATAGCCTAAAGTGATTACGCGGTGCTTATGTTTTGGTTTTATATCATTAATAAGTTTTAATACCATAAGAAACACTCTTTAATAAGATTATTGAAGAATATTCAATGTAATGGACTATAAAATGAAAAATAAAATAATCCAATTAAAATAAAAAGTTATGTGTATAACTAACAATGTAAAAACAGAATAACAAAAAAAATATTAAAAAAAGTAAAAAAAAATAAAAAAAGTACTTGCAATTATTTTTTTTGTTATGTATAAGTTACGACGTACCCGCTAAGGGGGTGTAGCTCAGTTGGTTAGAGCGCCTGCCTGTCACGCAGGAGGTCGCGAGTTCGAGCCTCGTCACTCCCGCCATTAAAAAGCCTGTCTTTCAAGACGGGCTTTTTTGTTGTTTGGATAAAAAATATTAAATCTTATAATAAAAAAAGACAGTTTATAAAAACTGTCTTTTTTTTGAAATCGATTCTAAAGCTTCAATACTTCCTGATTAATTGACTCAATATTACGAGTTGTATTCTCATAAGACTGCAAGACAAAGCCACCTTCATGTTCAAAATTATTCAAAGAAATTTTGACAATATCTCCCTTTTGCGTGCCAAGAATATGTTGAACATACTGAGCCGGCATATAGAAAGGGATATAATTTTTTCCAACTTCGCAGACAATACAGTAATATATATTCTGCAACACCGGATATCCCAGATCCTGCGTGTAAGGAAGATGTAAAAGGTGAGCTTTCCCAAAAATGAGCTTCAAATCAACAAAATAGCCGTTTATGAGCTCTGTCTCTTTACCGATGTTTTTCCACATAGAAGATGTATTCACACATTCAACCACAGCCATGGTTGATGCTTGAGGAAACATAGGCTTCAAGCTGATTGAAAGAACATTTCCTTTTTCGCACAAGAGAAAAGCATCAATGTTTTTTTCATTAACAGCGCAACTGAAATATTTATTATCATCGCTGATGATTTCACACAGAAACGGATATTGAGAGTTTCCTGCATATTGGACATGAAACTTGGAAACAGCTAATTGGACAACAAAATTGTCATCTTTTTTGAAAAATGTTGTTTTCATAAGGCAATAATTTTAGTTAATAATAAATAGATATTAAAAGGGATAAATTTGTTTTATTGCAAAGTCAAGAAAATAAAAAAGCTCCATATTTCATAATGGAGCTTTTAGATAAGATAACGCTATTAATCTCAGTTG
Source organism: uncultured Alphaproteobacteria bacterium (assembly GCA_944392265.1). GTDB lineage: Bacteria > Pseudomonadota > Alphaproteobacteria > RF32 > CAG-239 > CAJLXD01. Next base: position 2,735 of record CALXWC010000022.1, read on the forward strand.
CGTCCAAGTTGCTTTTCTCTTCGAGCCAAATATTCAGGGGTTATTTGCCCAGAATTATCACGGAATGGAGAGGAAATAACTTTGGGTTTTGCAATGCTTCCGCTATGACGTTTAGCAAGGTTAATCTTACTGCAATTTTGTGCAGTTCTCCAAGCTTCTCTTTGTGAATAATCGACAATCATTCCACCGTTGGAAAGGGGAACAGGGAGTTCACCTTTAGCAAAACCGAGTTGTTTTTCCAATTGAGTGGCAATTTCTGGGTCTCTTGTAATGATAAATTCATTTCCGCCATAAGCCATAGCGCTATAAACACCATTGTTTGAACCGGTCATTCCGGTTATGCATTCTCCGCCGTTATTTAAGTTAGAATAGGCTTGCATTTGACGGTCTATCGCTTCAAAATCATTCATCTTTCCGGAGATTTCTTGCATTTTACCACCACCGACGACGGCAAAATTAACATCTTTTTGCATCATACCGCCAAAGCTCATATTGGGGTTTGGTTCTTGATTGGGGCCATCGGCAACTTTGAGTTGAGGACCATTGCGTTGAATAACCATATATGATTCCTTATCAAAACCCATTTCATTCAAGACTTGTGTTAATGATTTGGCTTGGCAACCATTACCATGCAACATATCCCAAGCTTCAATATTTTTCATTTTTATTCTCCTTATTGTGTTTATATACAATAATTTTAGCAAAAAATGCGTTTTTTGTCAAACAACAAAAAATTTGTCTAATAGGTATTGACCTATGCCTAAAAATATGATATAAATATATTTACAAACAAATTATTTTATTTTTATTAACAAAAGAGGGAACAGGATGTACCAAAGGATACCCCCTCTCTAAATAAACCTGATATTAACATGGTAAGTATATTTTCTTCTTTTGGACACGAGATTTTTGCATGTGCATCTTCAATTCTCTTGAAAAGAGATGTTGAGGTTGCTTCAAAGAAGGAGAATCCAGAAGAGGCAAGAGCCGATAAAATTAACATCGCCTCAATGCTTCTTCCATTCGGAATTTCTTTAAAAATCGTTCCTGAAGGACAAACTCCCAAAGGACGCGATATCGTGTCTGAACTCAAAGCAGGAACACTGCCGGACGGATTTTGGAGCCAAATTGCTGGAACTCGTTTGCCGATTGGCAAGAGCTCAAGAGAGTACCCAATCCTTGAGGATGGCAAGAAAAACGTCATGATTGTTCCTCAAAAGTGGTTGACAGACGGCGAATGTGGTTTGAATGCCGCACAGCAATCTTTGAGCCACGAGGTGCTTGCCGGTATTTTTGATGAAGATACCCGTTTCATCTTTGGTCAGCACTATGACAAAGTAAAAGACATGGAAACGGTACTTCAGCTCCAGCAGTGGATGGAAGAGCGAAATTATGAGCTCTATATCCCAGGACAGGATGAAAATCCGGAAGTTTTGGGCGTTCGTCGTGTTCCTCATGTTGAATACTTCAACATGTATGCCAACCTTGATGCTATGGTTGGTATAGCCGGAACACACACCTGGATTGGGCTGTTCTGCTTCCCTGAAATTCCACAAATCATTTTGTATAACACAAATGGTGTGGAACACTGGTCAGTTATAGCAGAAGCTTTCCAGCGTAAGGGATACAAAGTTTTTGCTATCGGTTATAACGAACAAACCGATATGCAGAAATTGCACGAGAAAATTGCCGAGACATACAAAAAGCTCTGGTAATTTTCAAAAAAACAAAAAAGCACTGGTTCGGCGGAACCGGTGTTTTTTTTTGTTTCTTTTCTAAAAAAAATGAGTATGATACATAAAACTTTCGGAATTGGAAAAATGATTGAAATTGCTTTAGATGAAACAAATTCAGATTCTTTTTTAGATAAGAAACGCGCCGTTTTTGCATATAATCAAACAATCGGCACGGATTTAAGGGATTATTATTTGCCGGCTCAAAAGCTGTTGCAAAATTTTGCCCAAGAAGAAATTGTTATTTTCAAAACATCTAATCCTGATTTTTCCAATAATTTATTTGCTTTAGCCTTGTTTGTTCAATCATATTTCATAGAGCATCAAATTGAATGTGTGGTATTTAAGGTTTCCGATTCTAAAATTGCCACAAAAGCATATAAACCCTATGTGGCCTTGTCCATTGCCATAAAATATGCCTTAAGATTGCAAGAAGAAACACCGGCAGAGGCATATAGAGAGCTGGTAGATATGGGCTATTTGGGCATTGAAGTAACAGAAGATTTTGAGCAACACACCATTGAGCACAAATTAAACATTGCAGGTGCTTTGCAACAATATCAAGCCAAAAATCTTTCCCAAGCGCTGGTTTGGGCCGGACGCTTAAAAGCACTCTCCTTAATAGATGCTCCGATAAACATTTGTGTTAAAATGGATAAAAAACAAACGGATAAGCCACTTTCTTTTGAAGAAACAGCCTATGAAATCTGGTCTTTTGTAAAAAATTATATTTAAGCAAATTTAGTAAGTTTATAAGATATTTTGCACAAAGATTAAGCTCTTAATTGATTAGCAAATAAAATTAAGCTAATATCATAAAAGTAGTCAATTTATCAAAAGGAAAACAGAATGGATTTCAGTAAACAATTTGCGGTTATAGAAAAGTTAAAATCATTGGTTAAGATGACCGGTGGTTTCAGAAAAAAAGGCAGTGACAAAAATCAGGTAACCGAAGATGTTGCCAAAAAAATTCAAAAAAGTTCCTATGATAAAAGCCACCATGAATATGTAGATGTATTCACCCCGCCATACAAAACCATTGCCGAGCAACTTCAGGTTTCTAATGACCAGATATATGAAGCCGCAGTGTTTAACTTGGCAACCATTGCCATTAATCGCAAAATCTATGCCAAAGAAATCATCAGTTTGTTAGAAACCTCTATGGAAGACAAAAAAAGAACACCCGAACAAAAAGAATATATCCAATTCAAAATCGGGCAGATAAAAGAAAGTATGGCAGATTAAGCTTTTGTGCGCTTAGATTTGAAAAACTCTTTCATGATATCAGAGGCTTCTTGAGCCAAAATTCCGCCTTCAAACTTTGGACGATGATGACAAGTTTTAGCCTCAAAAAACTTAACCCCGTTTACAATGGCTCCGCCTTTTTCGTCTTCAGCGCCGAAATAAACACAATTAATGCGCATAAAAGAAATGGCGGCGGCGCACATGGTGCAAGGTTCAATCGTCACATATAAATCCATATCCCAAAGTCTTTTTTGTTTAAGCTTTTGCGCGGCTTTTTGCATGGCCAAAATTTCAGCGTGAGCCGTTGCTTCGGCTTGATGCTCGGTTAAATTATGCGCAGAGGCAATAATATCTCCGGTTTTAGCGTCAACAATGACGGCACCGATGGGCGTTTCATCTTCCAAGGCGGCAGCTTTTGCTTCTTCAAGAGCCTTTTGCATATAAAAAATTTTATCCATTCGGTGAACCTCGTCTTGCTAATCTGATATTTTTTTATTATTATAACGAGAAAATAAAAAAGGAAAGAAAATTATGTCTGAAAGATTAGCCAAATTCATCGCAAGAAGCGGAGTGTGTTCACGCAGAGCCGCAGAAGAATTAATCCGCCAAAAAAGAATAACCATCAACGGAGAAATTGTAGATTCTCCGGCCTATAATGTTGAAGGCAATGAAAAGATTTTGCTTGATGGAGAAAAATTGCCGCAAAAAGACATAACCCGTTTGTGGTTATATTATAAACCGGTGGGTTTGGTTACCACTCATAAAGATGAAAAAGGCCGTCCGACGGTTTTTGAACATTTGCCGCACGGCATGCCCAGAGTAATATCAGTAGGCAGATTGGACTTGAACTCTGAAGGTTTGCTTTTATTAACCAACAGCGGAGAATTATCTCGTCAGTTAGAATTGCCAAGCAATGGTTGGGCCAGAAGATATAAAGTGCGTGTTCATGGTTTTGTGGATGATAAAAAACTGGCAGATCTTCAAAACGGCATTGTTGTTGATGGTGTTCAATATGGTTCCATTAAAGTTGATATTGAAACAATAAAAGGTACAAATGCTTGGTTGTTGGTAACCTTAAATGAGGGCAAAAACAGAGAAATCCGCAAAGTGATGAAAGCAATCGGCTTAGATGTAAACCGCTTGATTCGTCTTTCTTATGGTCCGTTCCAATTAGGCGGAATGAGAGAAGGCGAGGTTAAAGAGATTCCTCAAAAAGTGTTAAAAGAACAGCTGGGAGCAAAATTTAATCTATGAGAATTATTTCAGGCATTTATCGCGGCAAAAAACTGATTTCGCCTCAATCTGAAAAGATTCGTCCAACGGCAGACAGAGCCAGAGAAGCGGTATTTAATATTTTATATTCAAAATTAAAAGACAGCTTGGCTGAATATGATTTGTTAGACGTTTTTTCCGGTAGCGGTGCTTTTGCGCTGGAGGCTCTTTCCAGAGGGGCTAAAACAGTTACTTTGCTGGATAAAGATTTAACCGATTTGAAAAAAAATGTGGCTTTGTTTCCCAAAGAACAAAGCAAAATTAATTTGCTTAGATTAGATGCCGCTAACCTGCCTAAAAGCCCCAAGCAATATTCTTTGGTGTTTATGGATGCGCCGTATAAACAAGGATTGAGTGAAAAAGCCTTGCTTGAGCTTTCTCAAAAAAATTGGCTTAAACCACAAACAATCTGTGTGGTTGAAGTAGAAAAAACAGAAGAAATTACCATCCCTTCATCATTCGAATTAATTGATGAAAGAGTTTATGGCTTGGCAAAAGTTTTGTTTTTAAGCTACCAAGCTTAATTAAATTTTTTAATCGCTATTTTTTCAACCAAAACAGCGTCATCACGAATAGATATCGGTGTGCTGATTGTAAGATATTTATCTTCATCAATTTTGTATGCCTTATTGTTTAATAAAACTTTGGCCACAAAAACACCTTTGCTATCCAACCAATGACGTTGTTCCATATCATCCAAAAGGTTTAACAACGCTTTTGAGGTGGTATCTAAAGTTAATATGGGTTTGAAATTTTCATTCAAATAAAATTCACCTTTGCCAACCATCAGTAATGGACGCCAATTAATGGTAAAATTATTGATTCTGAAAAATCCGTCTTGCGCCAACCATTCTCTGAGAGATGCCTGAAAATTATCATTATTTTTAGGTGTTCCGAGCATATCGGCTTCCATGGAAATATTTTTGATATTTTGTCCGAGTGGATAATCAACCAAACCGTTAAATTTCAAGTTTTGAATATCTAATTTTGCACTGAAATTAATCGGCAAGCTAGGCAAGTTTTCTGTTAATGCAGATGCCCAATTAATTTCAAAAAACGCATTTTCAACAGAAAACCAATCGGTTAATTTAATATTATGCAAGTTAACAAAAAGGTTTTGAGGCTGAGTTTCTCCCAAAGTGAGATTGATTTCATATTGCGGAATTTCAAGCTTGTGAGAAGATTTGATAGTTTTAATAAACTGTTTTCCGCCAAAATAAACTTTAATTTTTTTAGGCGAAAGAATGCTGTTATCAAAATAAAATCTTTCACACACCCATGCAGATTTGCTTACCTTGTTATAAATTTTTAAGTTTTCAATATCCACCAAATGAGAAAGCGGAAATGGGTTAAATTGAATATTATCATAAGCAATATCCCATTCACTTAAACTTAAAGAATTAAAGCTATATTCCAAATTTTTTTTCACATAATGGATAAAGGCTTGGCGTTGTAAATAAGCATTAATAAATAAGGTTAAAATACAAAAAACGGCCAAAAAAGAGAAAAAAGCCCACTTCCAGTTTCTGAAAACTGAAGAACTTAAGGAAAATGAACTGACTTTTTTGAGGCCGAACATCATATATTATTCCTTATTTGCTTTGTCCAACAACATTTGCGCATGAGGATATTGCTGAGCACTTTCAGCGTTAAGCTCTTGGCATTTTTTTTCAATACGAGATTGGAGTTCTCTCATAAATTCTTTTTTCTCAAGGCCTAAAGGCATAGGCGGCAAAAACTCAATAATCACTTTTCCCGGATAACGCAAAAAAGAATTTTTTGCCCAGAACAAGCCGGTGTTCAGAGCAACCGGCACAACCGGAACATTTAAGTTTTGGTATAAAAAGACCAAGCCGGGTTTATATTCGGTTGTTTTGCCTGGTTTTGTTCTTGTTCCTTCCGGAAAGATAATAATCGGACGATTACTTTTCATGCGGTCTTTCGCATCTTTTAAGAGCTTTTTCAAAGCGGCTCCGCCCGAAGATCTGTTAACCGCAATCATACCGTAAAAATATTGTGCCCAACCGAAAAGAGGAACATAAGTAAGCTCTTTTTTCAAAATAAAGACAGCGCGGGTGATATAAGAAGACAAGCAATATGTTTCTAATGCAGATTGATGTTTGGCGGCATAAATAACGCCTTCTTGCTTAATATATTCTTTACCGCGGATTTCAATGGATATTCCGCAGATTTTAAGCAAAGAACAGCACATCGGCATCCAAAACTTATTCCAAAAAGGCAAGGTCGCTTTTCTTGAAAACAAACCGATGATTGTACCGATAATACATCCGATTCCCAATGTCGTAAAAAAACAAAGATTAAAGATAAAAGATCTAATATAAAGCATAATATTATCCTTGAATATTTAAATGTCTTAACAACCAAACATACAAAAATTTGTTATATTCATTTGCAAGCAAGCAAAAAGTTCTGCTCTTTTTCCACCATTTTTTTGCCACAAAGTCAGAAAAAACGGGGTGAGGTATAATCTTCAAATCAGGATTCTGATATTGAAATTCTTGAATGCTTCTGGGCAGATGATAATTTGATGTCACCAAGCGAATGGAAGAGATGTGGTTTTTCTTAATCCAAGATTGGGTTTCTATGGCATTTTCAATTGTGTTGGTTGATCTTTTTTCCAACAAAACCTTTTTAGCTGGCAATTCCACATCTTGAGTTTCTGAAATTGCTTGCAAAGAAGTGTTTTTTTCCACACCGGAAATAAACAGTTTATCTGCCAAACCTTTATTCAAAAGTTCAACGGCTTCGCTAATGCGGTTTCTGCCTCCCGTTAAAACAACAATGGCATCGGTTTTTTCTTTTATGTCTGTTGGATAGTGATTAATTTTATAGGTAAAGAAACACAGCCCAATACCCCAAACCAACAAAAATGAAAATATGGAAAACAAGATAAATTTTTTCATGTGTAAACCTACATCATTTTTTGCAAAGTTTGTTTAACCGTATAATAAGCCGTAATCATGGCAATAACGGCGGAAAGGATAGGCAGACTGATAATTGTGCACCAATCATAAAAAGATAAGCTTGCTTCACTGATAATACCGCCTTCAATTTGCTGAGCCAAGGAGGCAATACCAAAAATAGTCGGTAATCCGATGAGTAGACCAAAGAAACCGCCCTGAAAAGCCAATATGGCAGAGCGTTTGGCATATTGTTGCGCCACATAAGTATCTTTTGCGCCCATGAGGTGCAAAATACTGATTGTATATTTATGCAAGCCCAAGCTGGTTTGCGTGGTATAAAAAATAGCTCCGGATGTAATCATAATCACTAAAGCCAACACGCTCAAAGCCAAAAGCTTTAATCCGTCTGCAAAACGAATAAGTTTGTTAAGCCAGAGTTTGTGATTGTCTACAGAGGCCATAGGTGTTGCCTGAGCCAACTTATAAGCCAAATCCATATAGTCAACATCGGCTCCCTTTTTGAGCTTAACGTCTATAATTCTCGGAATAGGCAAACTCTGAATGGAAATACCGTCACCGAGCCAAGGTTGGATAAGTTTTTCCAACTGTTTATCTGAAAGAGGCTCAGCATTTTCCACTTCATTCATATTGCGCAAAACATCAAGAGCTTTTTCTTGATGCGCGATTGTTTCAGCCAAAGCTTTTTCGGCATTGATATTGGTAGAGGGCATAATTTGCACGGTCAGAGAACCCAAAATGCTGTCATTCCAGTTTAAGAGCATGGAGTTAATGGCTAAAACACCGGCCAGAGTAATTGAAAATAAAAAGACGGCAATCCCGACCATAATTTGCAAAAACAAACTGGTGCTATCTCCTTGCAAAGGGAGTTCTTCGTGACGGCTGATAAAAACAGGTTGTTTAGACAAGGTTCCCTCTCATATTGGTATAATCATTCGGCCCATATATTTTTAGTCCATGATTTTGCAAATGTAAACGAGGATATGCAAAGTCGTGGATTAATTTTTCACTGTGAGTGGCAATTACAACGGTTGTCCCTAAACGATTAAGTTCAACAAACAGCTTCATTAATTTTGGGGCAATATCGTTATCAACGTTTCCGGTCGGCTCATCCGCCAACAAAAGGTCAGGTCGATTAATGACGGCTCTGGCAATAGCTACACGTTGTTTTTCACCACCGGAAAGGGTTGCCGGTGTTGCTTGAATGGATTTATCCAGCTCAACCCATTGCAAGAGTTCCATAACTCTTTTTCTGATTTCACGTTCATCCATACCGCAAACACGCAATGGCAAAGCCACATTATCAAAAGCAGATAAATGATCAATTAGTCTAAAATCTTGGAACACAACGCCTATTTTACGTCTTAAAAGAGCCAAAGAGTCTCTGTTGGCAAAATTTACATTATGCCCAAAAACACTGACTGTTCCTCTGCTTGGTTTTTGAGCCAAATACATCATGCTGAGCAAAGAAGTTTTTCCGGCACCGCTTTTTCCGGTTAAAAAGTGGAAAGAACCTCTTCTTAAAGAAAGTTTGATATCGCTTAAAATTTCGGGTCCTTGGTCATATCGGATTCCCACATTTTGCATTTCAATAATGGAAGAAGACTTGGAAGCGTTGTTATTATTGATATTAAGCAAAGATAAAACTCCTTAAAAATAAAATTTCCCTTATAATAAGTCATGAAGATAAATAGGTCTAGCAAATATTTCATTTAATAAAATGTTTTTTCTCTTTTCTAAAGTAAAAAAAATGCTTATAGTGAGCCCAAGAGGTGAAAATGCAAATTTATTGTCCAAAATGCAAAACAGGTTATGAAATTGAAGCAAGCGTTATTCCTGAAGAAGGAAGAAAGCTTCGTTGTGCCGTATGTCAAAAAGTCTTTATGTGTATGCCTGAAGATTTAATCGATGGCTCTAAATTAAGACAAGCAGAGTTTACGGAAGAAGAAAAAGAATTTTTAGATGAAAACAAACAGCTTGATGAAGAAGCTTTTGCGCAAAAAGCAGCAGAAGAGATAATTGAAGTCAAAGAAGATGTTGTTGTAGAAACATCTGAAGAAGAAGCTGCTGAAGCCAAGAACAAAACCTTGGATGAAATGGCATCGGATAATCAATATGTAAAAGATATTTTCAAGCGCTTGTCAACAGAGACAGAGGCTTTGTTTGAGGCAGAAAAAAAAGAAAACCCAGGTAAAAAATATCTCTTTAAATTAAGAAAGATGTTAGGGTTATCTAACCTTTCCAATATCAAATATTACTTTATCGGTATTGCGGTTTTGCTTTTGTTGGTTGCTTATTATGCACGATATGAAATTGTTAGAAAAGCTCCTTTCTTAGGGCCTGTTTACGAGGTTATGGGCATAGATGCCGTCGTCGTTGGTGAGGGCTTGGAGTTTCAAAATGTTGTACGCCGAGAATATGAAGAAGACTATGTTCCAAAAGTTGAGATAAAAGGTTTTATTGCCAATCAGACGGACCGCAAGTTAGATATTCCGGCAATTAGGATTGAATTATTGGATAAAGATGCCAAGCTGATTCAATATAAGGTTTTTTCACCGGTTATTCCGATTGTAACGGAAAGAGCTAAGGTTCCATTTAAATATGTGCTCAAACGCCCATCTCCGTTAACCAAATATATTTATTTGACATTTGTTGAAGAAAAAAAATAAGCCGCTTGGCTTATTTTTTTTTGCCTATTATTTTTTTTGGCACGCTATTTGCAAAGGTAAAAGCAACAGGGAAAATTATCCAAGCTATTGGGGAGAATATAATGGATAATACAAAATATATTGCTTTATCACGCCAAATGGCATTATGGAAACAAATGGACATTGTTTCTAATAATATGGCCAATATGAACACGACCGGCTACAAACAAGATGAAGCCGTGTTCAGTTCATATATTCATCAATCAGATCAAAAAGTTGCCGTGCAAGGAATGGCACGCAAACCTTTATACTTTACTCAAGATTTTGGCAGCTACAGCAATTTTAATGAAGGAATGCTCGTTGAAACCGGCAATACGTTAGATGTTGCCATCAAAGGAGATGCCTTTTTTGCCGTACAAACTCCATCCGGAGAAAGATATACAAGAAAAGGAAACTTCACATTAGATGCAGACGGAATGTTAGTCACAACAGAAGGTGATCCCGTTTTGTCTGAAAATAATGAGCCGTTTTTCTTTGCCCCTGAAGAAAAGCAAATCTCCATTGTTGAAAACGGAGAAATTTACACCGAAAACGGTTTAATCGGCAAAATGAAATTAGTTCAATTTGAAGATAATCAAAAATTATTAAAAGTTGCCAATACCATGTTTGAAAACACAGATGGCAACAATATGATTATTGGAGAAGACAACATCAGAGTTTTGCAGGGAAAATTAGAAAAATCAAACGTAAACTCAATTGAAGAAATGACAAAATTGGTCAATTTACAACGCTCATATGAATATGTTCAGCAAATGATAGATGAAGAGCATGACCGCTTGTCCAACACAATTAATGCATTTGCGCAAATGGTATAATTTTTTAATTAGGGAATAAAAAAATGAGATCTTTGAATATAGGTGCAACCGGAATGCTCGCTCAACAAACCAATGTTGATGTTATTTCCAACAATATTGCCAATATGAACACAACGGCATATACCAAACGTCGTGCCGAATTTAATGATTTGATTTATCAAAATTATGTTCGTCCGGGTTCATCATCAACGGCAGGACAAACCATTGTTCCGTCCGGCATTCAATTGGGAACCGGTGTTAAAACGGCAGCTGTTTACAGAATTATCGGTGGCAGCGGTGTTAACAAAACAGATGCACCTTTAGACTTGGCTGTGCAAGGCAGAGGCTATTTTCAAATTGAACTTCCTGAAGGAAAAGGAATTGCCTATACCAGAGACGGCGCTTTCCAACAAAATGGCGACGGTACAATCGTAACTCATGACGGTTATGTCGTTCAACCTGAAATCACCATTCCAGAAGATGCTGTCGAAGTTTATGTAAACACTTCAGGTGAAGTTTGGGTCAAACAAGACGGCGAAACAGATGAAATTAACGTTGGTCAATTAGAATTGGCAACTTTTGTAAATGAAGCAGGCTTAGAAGCTATCGGAAATAATTTGTTCTTAGAAACAGAGGCATCAGGTGCGCCAACGGTTGATAATCCGGATGCAGAAGGAATGGGTTCAATTTTGCAAGGTTACTTAGAAACCTCAAATGTTAATGCTGTTTCAGAGATTACCGAATTGGTATCTGCGCAAAGAGCCTATGAAATGAACTCAAAAATCATCCAAACATCAGATCAAATGTTGAGTACCATTAATCAGATGAAATAAGTTTTTTGAGGTAAAAGATGAATAATTTCTGCAAAATTTTAGTTTCAATATTTTGTATTCTGCAAACCTCAATGGTTTATGCGGCAGAACAATTTGTATCTGAACAAGATATAAAGTCTGCCGTTGAAAAAGAGTTTGTGGAACAAGGTTTGGATGAAGATGTTGAAGTTGAAGTTTATGGCGGAAATACAAGCTTTGTAATCAAAGATGCCAAAACCACAAAATTGATGGTTTCTCAACTGGATTATGATGAAACGCAAAACAAGTTTTCTGTTCAAGTGGAAATTTTTGCCGATGGAAAATCTGTGGCTCAAACCGCCTTGCAAGGAAAATATTATATTTTGCAAGAGGTTTATGTGCCGGCCAGAAACATCAAAAAAGGGGAAGTGATTAAAGAGGCGGACTTAAAAGCCGTTAAAATCAGAAGCAATCGCTTAAAACCCATGAATGTAACAGATTTGGATTCTTTAGTAGAAAAAGAAGCCAAAAGACCATTGAAAAAAGGCAAATTGATTACACAAAAAGAAGTTGGTGAAAAAATATTAATCCACAAAAATGATAAAATTTCTTTAGTTTATAAAACCAAAAAAATGCAAATTGTTGCAAAAGGAATAGCACAAGAAGACGGAGCCAAAGGCCAAAGAATTGAAACCGAAAATTCAAGCAGCCGCAAAAAAGTTTATGGCACTGTTGTTGATGCTTATACCGTAGAAGTAGAAATTCAATAGAGGGGAGCTATTGAGATGAGACCAGAAAAAATAAGAAAAATAAGTTTAGCCTTGCTGATGGCCACTTCATTAAGCGGATGTGCCGGAATGTGGGATAGATTAACCAGTGTTGGCGCAGAACCAGCCATGACCAATATTGAAAATCCGACCCAAGCGGAAGGTTATAAACCGGTATCTATGCCTATGCCGGAAGAACCGCAACAATCAAATTATGCCAATTCCTTATGGAAAAAAGGTTCAACCGGATTTTTTAAGGATCAACGCGCATCCAAAGTCGGTGATATTATCACGGTAAACATTGTGGCAAAAGATGCCGCCTTAATGGAAAACGAGATGGAGCAAAACCGTGATGATAACTCAGATACCATGGGTATTGGAGCATTAGCCGGTTTTGAAAAAAATATCAGCTCAGCTTTACCAAGCGGCAATAAAATGGATGCCTTGGTAGATATTTCTTCCAATAGGGAAATTTCTGCCGATGGTAAAGTAGACAGACAAGAAAAAATAGATTTAACCATGGCAGCCATTGTTACTCAGGTTTTGCCAAACGGCAATTTAGTGATTGAAGGCACACAAGAAATCAGAGTGAGCTATGAATTAAGACGTTTGACGGTTAAAGGTATCATTCGCCGTGCCGATATTAGCTCAAACAATACCATTCAATCAGATAAGATTGCAGAGTTAAGAGTTTCATACGGAGGAAAAGGTGTCGTATCAGATGTTCAACAACCCAGATATGGACGTCAGTTCTTGGATATTATTTCCCCGTTCTAGAGTTTTTGCTCGTTGTCGTTATATTCCCTGAACTAAAAATGAGCAAAAAGTATTATTATGTTCTCAAAAAGTGAGAAAAAATCTCCCCATTTTTTCTCAAAAATTTAGAACATTTTAAGTTTGTTGATATATATTCCCTAGACAAACAAGGAATGTTCCATTCTCCCTATAATGAGGGCTACCAAATAGAAATACGGTAGCCCTTACTATGGAAAAAAATTAAACCATAAAAAGAAGGAAGCTACAAACAATGAACGTAAACTCAAGTCAAATTGCCGGAGCTGAAAAAGAAGCTAAGTTGTTGGATTTGTTTGCCAAAAATTTATCAGAAGCAGCCAATTCAGATAACCAACAAAAGCGCCTTCAGGCAATAGATAATAATTTAAAGCTTTGGGTTGAGATAGAAACATCGCTGAAAAGCGCAAAGAATTTGCTTCCCGATAATATCAAACAAAATTTATTTAAATTAGCCGATTTTGTAAAATATATGACCTTAAGCAAGGGTGTTAATATGAACACAAATGATATTAAGACCTTAGCTAATATCAATCAGCAAATTTCATTAGGAATTTTAGAGTCTGTGAAAAATAATTTGGCCGCAGAAGAAGCTTTTTCATTATTAAAATGTGCCATGGACTTATCTAAAGCCAATAAAGAAAATAATCAAAAAGAGTTAGCCGCTGCGCTGGATAACAATATGCAATTATGGGTATATATCAAGACTTTGGCCAATTCCAAACAAAATAAAATTCCGGAAGAAATAAAAGGTAACCTGAGTAAGTTGGCAGATTTTGTTTCAAAAAAGACAATTGAAGTAGGTCGCAATATTGCTAATGTTAATCAAACCACGTTAGAAACAATGATAAATACCAATCTGCAAATCAGCCAAGGCCTAATGTCCAAGCAAATGGAACAAAGAAAAAAGTAATTTTCTTTATAAAAACAAAAAAAGCCAATAAGAAATTCTTATTGGCTTTTTTTATATTATATCTTTCTAAAAGTAAGTCGCAAATTGAGGAGCGTTACGTGTTTCAAAAAAGTATCTATCTCCATTATATACATTTTCTAAATTCCACCTATAAAACCTCGGAGGATTACCCACTTCATTAAGAGTTGTAATTTCATAACATCTTATTCCAAATACATGGGTGCAGTAATAGTTTCTTAAGGTGGCATCATCAATAGATGCAACCTCTTCAATATCATACAAAGAAGGAATAAACCAATCTCCGGCTTTTGTTCCGATTGTCTGATAAGAAAGTGCATCTGATACAGCAGGGCAAGTTAGTCCATTTTTCAGACAGTAATCATTCATTTGTTGTGTATAAACTTTGCCGCTTATTTTATTTTTAGCTTTGAATCCGTTTGCTTTAATCCATTCTAAATCTTCATTTGGTATTTCAGGAATATCGACATTTCCGGGCTCATTCCGATATATGTATGCATTATAGTAGTAATTATATGTTGCATAATTTCCCGATATCATAATTCTTTTTTTAGGGTTAGCCACATATCCAATTAATTCATATTTATTTTCTTCTTCTTCGGACATTAAACCGCTATAACATATTTTTTCTGCAGGATTATTTTTATTGACATAAACCAAATCCCCAAAAGTTTCACAATTAGTTAATTTTCCCAATGGCATACAATAAGCACGTTGCGGAGAATATGGTACGTCAGGAACAATATAGTATCGATATCCTGGCTTACATGATACAATATGATATTTTGTACTGTTACAGTCTTTGCAAGTATTATATTTATCTATTCCGTTATGATAAACTCCGTCAAAATATATACCTTGATTGGAGTCATTATAATCAGAACTACAAGGTGTTAAGTTACAAGTCTGGACACAAGACAAGCCATCAGAAGAAAGATTATATCCGCTATTGCAAGAAGTGATTTTATATTTTGTTGCGCCGCTAGAACAATCTTGATTCTTGATTGTACAGCTTACAGAAGTTGCATTTGCCGGAGCAGAAGAAAGATTATATCCGCTGCATGAATTTACACTACATCCTCGAACGCAACGTCCGCCACTGTAATAATATCCGCTTTGGCAATTGGTTGTAGGTTTAAAGTGTAAGATTTCAGAACAATCGTCTTTAATCTCTTTACACATATCACAAACGGTTCCTTCAGGGCAAGTGACCGCAAAATATGTTGATGTATTGCAATATTGAGGATAACAATATCGTTGACAAGAGGTTCCATCGGATGAAACTTTATAAAATTGATTATATTCGTTATTACAAGAAGTTAATTTCATATACTTGGGATCCATGGGGCAATTAGCACAATTTCCATGCTCTGGACAAGAGGTTAATTTATATCCCATCTTGGTACAAGGATTTTTATTGTAATTACCATTAGGTAGCCAAATAGATTCGTCAGCATCCGGTAAAAAAATGATATTAGCAACCTGATAGGCTCCATCAGGCATAGGCCTTAATTTTAAGTTGCGTGTAGGTTTTATCTGTGGAGGGTTAGCATCTGCAGAATGAATAAAAAGACTAAGACTTCCGACCATAATAAAAAAACAAGCCAAAAATCTAATGAATTTATACTTAGACATGACACAAAACTCCATAAATAATAAAAATTAAGGCCTACACCATTTATGATACTCCTTTTTTTTTTTTTGCAACCTAAAATTTTCCACTCTAGTGGACGATAGCTAAATCATCCCATGAGGTCGTATAATTTCTGGATTTAAATTGTCTTTTTATAAAGTATTGTTGTCCGCTTTTTTGAATGCCGAAATAAAGAGTTTTTTTACCCAATTTTGCATTAATTTCATCAAAAGCAGACATCAGCTTTTGTTCTTTAAGGTTTTGTTCAGAAGAAAAAAGCAAGTTTTGTTGTTTTAAGTTTTGGTCTTGAATATCAATGAGGGTAACACCGGCTCTTTTATAAAATATGCCATCTTTGAATATCTGAGTTAGTCCAAATTTCATGGCTTGCAAAAATTTTGCCGTATTATTTGTGGGGTAAGGCAACGGAACCAAAAAAGAGTTTTGATATTGCTGTTGAGAAATATGAAAGCGATTCGAAGCAATAAAAACAATGATTCCGGAAGCAAGGCTATGCTGTTGTCTTAGCCTTAAACAAGCGCTGTCTACAAATTCTGAAATAATTTGCTCTAAGGCGTTAAATTGAGAGATTTCTTTTTCAAAACTTCTGGAAGATATAATACTTTTTTGCTGAGAATGATTTTCCATTTCCAAACAAGCAAAGCGGTTAAGCTCAAGCACCGTTTTTTCCGTATTTATTCCCAAACTTTTTTTAATTAATCCACAAGGGGCGAGGCGTAATTCCTCTCCGGTAAATATTCCCATAAAATTGAGTTTTTGTGCTGTGTTCTTTCCGATCCCCCAAATATCAATAACTTCGGTTTGTTTTAATATTTCAGAAATTTTGGCCTCATCGGTTAAAACAAATACCTTGTCTTTGGGCATTTTTTTTGCCGTCTCAATTGCCAATTTACATAAAGTTTTGGTCGGTGCAATGCCGATAGAAACGCTAACACCCACTTCTTTTAATATTTTTTGATGAAATTTAAGTCCGATTTCATATAATCTGTCAGATGATTTAAGCTCAACAAAAGCCTCATCAATGGAATAAATTTCCAAATTTTGAAACTCTTGTTGAATTAAACTCATCACTCTTTTAGAGATATCTGCATAAAGTTCATAGTTAGAGGAGAGGGCAACACCTCCTTGAGCGCGAAACATTTTTTCAATCTTAAAAAACGGGCAAGCCATTGTTACACCAAGGGCTTTAGCTTCGGCGGAACGAGCCACAACGCAACCATCGTTGTTAGATAAAACCACAACCGGAATATTTTTTAATTTGGGTTGAAAGATTCTTTCGCAAGAAACAAAAAAATTATCGCAGTCAATGAGGGCAAACATAGATTATTGCAGCTTTCTGAAAATGGCGGAAACAGCTCCCCAAATTACCAATTCATTATCAAGATTAAAGAAACGAGGTTGATATTTTTCATTTTCGGGCATCAGACAAATTTGATTATTTTGTTTTTTGAAACGTCTGACCACGAGCTCTCCGTCTTGCTCCACCACAATAATCTGATTATGCGCAATATCCAAAGAACGATCGACAACCAAAAAGTCACCGTCTAAGATTCCGGCATTTTTCATGGCATCGCCGCTTACTTTTAAGAAATATGTGGAAGCCTTATGAGGAACAAGATATTGATTTAAGTCAAGATTATTCTGTACATAATCACTTGCAGGGGATCCAAAACTCATTTTTTATACTCCTAAATGTTCTACTTTTGTTCTTATGATATTTACGGATTTTAAAATTGCAAGAATTTTTTTTATCTTTTTTTAGAAATTAGGTTTATCTTAAAGCTAACATAATCAAAATTAAGGAGAAAAAAATGCAAAAAATCATACCAAACAAGCTCCAAAAAGGAGATGAAGTCCGCATCATTGCTCCGGCCAGAAGCTTAAAAATCATCGGACAAGATAGCAGAGATTGTGCCAAATCTCGTTTTGAAAAAATGGGCTTGAAAGTTACTTTTGGTAAACATATGGCCACCGAAGAAATGGATTTAATGGGGTCATCTTCTGTTCAACACCGTGTGGAAGATTTGATGGATGCTTTCAAAGATAAAAACGTAAAAGCCATTTTTACTATTATCGGCGGAGCAAATTCAAACCAAATTTTGCCGTATTTAGATTATGAAGTTATTAAACAAAATCCAAAAATCTTTTGCGGATTCTCAGATATTACGGCTTTGTTAAATGCCATTTACGCCAAAACCGGCTTGGTAACATTTCATGGACCGCATTATAGTTCTTTAGGCTGTATTCATGGTGCCGAATATACTTTGGAAAATTTGAATAAAATGCTTTTTGAAGATCAAAAAAATCAAATTGTCCCGTCTAAAGAATGGAGTGATGATTTATGGTTTATAGATCAAGAAAAAAGAGAATTTATCAAAAATGAAGGTTGGTGGGTAATTCGCCAAGGACAAGCCGAGGGCAAAATCATCGGCGGCAATATCGGCACATTTGATTTGCTTTTAGGTTCACCATACAGACCAAGTTTTGAAAAAGACACAATTTTGTTTATTGAAGATTGTTACACTTCTGGCGGTGATGCCGGTGCTTTTGACAGACATTTGCAAGCTTTGATGTATCAAGAAGACTTCAAAAATGTTAAAGCTTTGGTTATCGGACGTTTCCAAAAAGCATCTAATGTTTCAAGAGAGATATTAGAGTTTATCTTAAATAAACCCAAGTTACAAAATATGCCAATCATTGCCAATGTGGATTTTGGTCATACCACACCATTAATCACATTTCCGATTGGAGGTCATGCAAAAATTGACGGAGATAAAATTTTTATCGAAATGTAAATTTCAGGGCATTAAAAAAGGCATTAGATTTTTTCTAATGCCTTTTTTGTTTTTTTTATTTGATTAACCAACGTTTCCAAACGGGTTAACATCTTTTTCTCTTTCTTCAATTGTCTTTCTTAAATCAAACCAGTTCAAGATAACTGTAGAAACATAAATTGAAGAATATGTTCCGATTAAAATACCCCAAACCAAGGTAAATGAGAAACTAAGCAACGCATCTCCACCCCAGATTAAAAGAGCAATAGAGGCAAGCAAAGTTGTCAATCCGGTTAATAAGGTACGAGAGAAAATATCATTCACGCTTTTATTCAAGAGTTGTTCTTGTGGCATAGTTTTATATTTTCTTAAGTTTTCTCTGATTCTGTCATAGGTAACAACCGTATCATTAACCGAATAACCGGCCAAGGTCAAAATAGCAGCAACGGTTGTCAAACTAAAGTCAATTTGGAACAAAGAGAGCAAGCCGACTGTAACGATAATATCGTGAACCAAACCAAGCATAGCACCCAAAGCAAATTGCCATTCAAAACGGAACCAAACATATAAAGAAATGCACAAAATTGCGATAACGGAAGCAATAATGCCGTCTTTTTTGAGCTCGTCACCTACTTGAGGACCAACCAATTCTGTGCGGCGAATTTCATATTCGGAGCCAAGAATTTTCTTAATCTCATTAACGGCATTCATTTGTGCCTTTTCATCCAAAGTTTTGGCTTGAGCACGAATCATAACCTCATCTCCGCTCTCACCAATAGTTTGCAAATTAATCTCGCCGATATCAAGTTTTGATAATTCAGAACGAAGCTGATCAAGGTTAATCACTTGTTCATCCTTAATTTCCATCAAGATACCACCGGAAAAATCAATTCCGTAGTTAAAACTTTTAACACCGATACAAACAAAAGCCAAAATAATGCTCAAACCGGAAATAAGATAGGTGAGTTTTCTGGCACCTAAAAAGTTGATATTTGTATCTTTTGTAATCCAACTAAAAAGTTTCATTTTCTTATCCTTCCTCTTAGATTGGCAATTTCTTGGGTTTATAACGCTCAATCCAAGTTGCAATAATAGCGCGTGTAACGGTAACAGAGGTAAACATAGAAGTTAAAATACCAATTGTTAAGGTTACGGCAAAACCTCGAACCGGACCAGTACCGAAATAGAACAAAACAAAAGCTGCAACCAAAGTGGTCAAGTTAGAGTCCAAAATGGTGGCCCAAGCTTCTCTAAATCCAGCTTCTGCAGCATCTTTTGTGGAACGACCAAGCTTAACTTCTTCACGCATACGTTCAAAGATAAGTACGTTTGAATCCACAGCCATACCCACAGTTAAGATAACACCGGCAATACCGGGCAGGGTAAGTGTTGCGCCCATGATGCTCAAAGTTCCGAGCAATAAGAACAAGTTCATAAATACGGCAACGGTTGTAAAGATACCAAACAAACCATAAGCGGCAATCATAAATACGATAACGGCAATCAAACCGATAACGCAGGCAATTGCGCCGGCCTTAATGGAGTCAGCACCCAATCCGGCGCCAACGGTACGTTCTTCCAAAACTTCCAAAGGAGCAGGCAGAGCACCGGAGCGCAAGAGCAAAGCCAAATCATTGGCAGATTTAACGGTAAAGCTACCGGTAATAACACCGCTTCCTCCCAAAATAGCGCCTTGAATTGTCGGAGCAGAAATAACTTCATTATCCAAAACAATGGCCAATCTTTCACCAACATTGTTTTTGGTTGCTTCACCGAATTTTTTACCGCCGATAGAATCAAATTTGAAACTAACAACAGCTTCTCCTTCTTGGAAAGCTGGTTGGGCATCAATCAAATTTTCACCACCGACAACAGGTTTGCGGCTAATAACATAAGACCCACCGTCACTTCCCGGAACAATACGAGAAGAGGTTGAAAGCTTTCCTCTGCGGGCATCAGCGGTAGAGGTTGAGGAATCAACCATATGGAAAGAAAGTTTTGCTGTTTTTCCAAGCAAAGTCTTTACATATTCCGGATTTTGCAAGCCGGGGAGTTGAACGGCAATTCTGTCAGTTCCCTGACGTTGGATAACCGGTTCTTTTGTTCCAAGCTCATCAATACGACGACGAACAATTTCAATAGATTGATCTACGATTTTTAACTTTAATTGAGCAAGAGCTTGTTCAGTGTAAGAAATTTTAACTGTGTCATTGTCAGTTTCTTCCACTAGCAATCCATCTTCAATTTTTCTGAAAGCAGAAATAGCTTTGCTACGAGAATTAAGGTTTTCAATTTTAACGCTAACATCGGTATCTCCGGCGCGCAAGTTTTGATAGCGGATTTTATTTTCGCGTAAAACTTTGCGAGCAGCATCTTCAATATTAGCCATTCTTTCCTTAATTACATCATCTACCTGAACTTGTAAAAGCAAGTTTGATCCGCCTTGCAAGTCCAATCCCAGATTAACCGGTTGCCACCATTTAGGCAAATTTTCTTTGTTTGGCAAAAAGTTTGGAAAAGCAAAGAAAATACCCAAAAGGCAGATACCGATAATAATCATAAGGGCTGTTTTAGATAACTTGTACATTATTTACACCTTATAACAATTTATTATTTTTTTGATTTTTTTTCACTTTGAACCGGTTTAACAGTGTCGTTAATGACTTCTCTAACCATAGCGCGAACCACTTTAACTTCGATACCTTTGGCAATTTCAACGGTCAAATCAAAAGGTTCAGCTACAATAACTTTACCGTAAACACCGCCATTGGTAATAATTTGGTCGCCTTTTTTAATGGCATTGAGCATTTCTTCTTGTTGTTTTATTTTCTTTTGTTGCGGACGAATGAGCAAAAAATAAAAAATCAAAAAGATCAGGCCCAATTGAATAAACATACCGGCAACAGAACCTTGAGCAGGAGCTGCGGCGGCAGTTTGAGCGAGAGCATCATTAATAAACAACATATTTTTCTCCTTAATATATTAACTTCTGGGCAGTATAAAATAATTTTTGCCAAATATATAGGACAAAAACAATATGTTCACAAGATTTTTTAATGTAAGCCATAAAAAAACAGCCTTTTTAGGGGCTGTTTTTTTTATGTGTTTTGTTAAAATTAGAACGGACAATCTATTGGCGTGCTATAACCTTCATAGCAAGAATAGTTACCCGAAATTCCTTTTGCAAAGGTCGGAACCGAACCTCTGAACAATTGGATTTTACCATAAACGGTAACCGGAACATTAAAGGTAATCGGTGTTTTAATGCCTCCGCCATATTCTCCGATAACCAACTTTCCTTTTACGGTTAAGGCGCCGCCATTAATTGTAGCTCCACTACCAAATGTCCAGCTGGCATAACATACGCTAATTCCAGAAGATGGAAGGCTTGTTGTGTTGTTTCCTCCATACAAGCTGATGGACTTATAGGTGGAAGGAACCGTAAAACTACCATCCATATTTCTATAATTTTCATTGTTATTGCAGCTTGCAAAGAACGGACATGTTACTTTTGTCGTTGAGCCGTCTTTATAGCAACTGTAACTTCCGGATAAGCCTTGTAAGAAGACTAATTCGGAATTTTTATAAATTTTAATATTACCGGAAACAGAAACCGGAACATCAAATACGATTGGTGTTTTGTTTCCGTTACCGTGAATACCGATAACCATATCACCGTTAATATTAAGGCTTCCTCCTTTTACCCAAGCACCTCCTGCATAGGTCCAACCGGCGTAGCATACATTCATACCGGAAGAAGGAATGGTTGTTGTATTGGTGTTTCCGTAAAGGTTAATAGATTTTTGTGCGGAAGAAACGGTGTAAGATCCGTTACCATTCCAGAAGTTCTCATTTACATCACAAGAATTAACAGGTTTGCACTGATAACAAGCGGTACCCATTTCCGTATACTGCGGAGAACCTGTTGTACCTGTTTCACAAGATTTATAATATCCCTCAGGGCAAGTGTCATCTTTAAGAATGCATCCTGTTCCAGAGGCGTTAAGCTTATAGTTTGTATTACATGCGCTGATTTTACAAGAATTATCACTGCAGTTAGCTGTAGCACTTGTACAATCCGGACATTTTGCCATAGAAGATACGTTAGCTGGTTTGTTTGAGCAGTTCAAAGAATATCCGCTACATTGAACATTGCGGCAAGATTTGTAGCAAGTAAGTGTCTTTTCTGTAAACTTAGTGCAGATTTGCCCAAGCGGAACTGAAGTTTTATATGAAGAATTAAGTTCAGGACAAGTTTTTTTGATACAAGTATCGCCTGATTTTTTATAGGCTAATTCAGGGTTGCAGCTATCAAGTTTTAACTTTTTGGCATCGTTCGGACATTTTGAGCAAAAACCACCTGTCGGACATTTAGTTAAGCCATATCCTTTACAGTTATTTTTATTCATATCTTTATTAACTAATCCGGTATTATATTCTAAATCTTGCTTAATTAACTCTGGTAAAAAATAAATTCCGGCAAGCTTATAAGAATTTTTATCTTGATAATTTAAAGAATTTGCAGAAGCCTCAAGACATAAAAAGAGTCCTAAGATTAAAAATAAAGCAACAACTGTAAATCTTTTACCCATAACACACCCACAAAATAAATATACACGCAAAATAATTATAGCAATAATGCGCTATCATATCAAGAAAAAATGTGCATTTAAGGTAGGTATGTCCTCGGATTTAAGGCTTTTTTGCCGGATCTGACCTCAAAGTGAAGTTGCGGAATATTAACACCTCCGGTACTGCCGACAGTGGCGATTTTTTCACCTCTTCTGACGGTTTGGCCTTTTTTAACCAAAATTTTATCATTATGAGCATAAGCCGTAATCCAACCGTCATTATGCTTAATCAAAATCAAGTTGCCAAAACCTTTAAGTTCGTTGCCGGCATAAGCCACACGACCGGCATCGGCTGCTTTAACTGGAGTACCGAGGTTGGCTTTAATGTTAATACCGTCGTTAGTTCTTCCTTTGCCGATTGTGCCAAAGTTAGAAATAACTTTTCCTTGCACCGGCCACATAAATTTATTCTTTCTCTTTTTAACGGGAGCGGGCTTACTGTAAGTTGCTTTTTTAGGGGTTGACTTTTTCTTAGACCACCACCATGAAGATTCTGTCTTTTTTGTGGCTGAAGTCGCTTTAGTCGTTTTGTTTATTTTTGCTGTTGAAGTATAGGTCGTGGTTTCTTTTTCAACCACGCTTCCCGGAATGATTAATTTTTGCCCAAGTGCCAGAGCATAGGGCTCATCAAGGTTGTTTAAGCGGCTTACCGAACTCATATCCACGTTATATCTTTTAGAAATATTATAAAGTGTATCTCCTTTTTGAACAATGTGGTATTTTGCGTTTGGCATGCGCAAGGTTTGTCCCACATATACGCGATATGGCGGAATAAGGTGGTTTGTTTCGATAATCTCTCTTAAAGGAACATTATAGCGTCTGGAAATGCTATATAAAGTATCTCCTCTTTGCACGGTAACGTAATCAGGCGTGTTTCCCCACCAACTATAGCCAAAAAGCGGAATACCGGAGTTAGTCGAGCATCCGCTTAATAAGAGCCAAAAAGGCAAAATAAAAACAAGCGCCAGTTTTTTCATAATTTCTGTTTTTCTAAAATTAAACATTACCTCAATATTAAAGATAGCATGAATCGTTTAATATTTTCTTACTCATCTTTTTTATAAAAACGAGGTAAATTGAGCCACTTTTTATCGTTATCTGAAGTCATAACGCCGTATTGGTGTCTTCTTAAAGCGTTTTTAATATGGCGATTTATTCTTTCAATCATGTTATCATAAGTATCGGTAAAGCCTTTGCACTCAGTGTGGCTTAAAATAAGCATTTGCGCATTATAATCATCCACGCCGAGTTTTTTGATAATGGGCTTTGATGCTTCATAAATCTCTTGTGCTAAAGCGGCTGCTTTTTCACGCGTATAATCATTTAGAATAATGCCGAATTTTGTTTTTTCAAATCTACCGACAAAGGCTTTGTTTTGCGTTTTATCCATGCAGAGTTTGTACATTTCTTTCAAGAGCTTATCACCTCGTTCAAAGCTAATGCCCTGATTGATGAACTTGCACAAATCTTTGGTTTCCAAAACCAAAAGAGCAAAGTTTTGATTATATCTTTTTGCACGTTGAAAATCTTTTTCCAAAAAAGATAAGAAAGATTCTTGATTAAGAGCGCCGGTTAAAACGTCTTTGTCTTTAATTTCATCTAATTTATTTTGTAGTTCTTGGGTTTGAGAGATATTTTTGCAAATAAAGCTAATGCCTGTACATTCCAAAATTTCGTTCAAGATAGGGCGTTGATGACATTGCATTAACAAATTTTGTTTTTCGGCATCTCTTAAGACAATATTATTATTCACGATTCTCGATTTTTTTAAGATTTTTCCCGTATATCCGTGAACATGGCTTTGAATAGCATCGGTGTCTTCCATAATTGTTCCGAAAATAGACTTCCCGATAAGCTCTTTTTCTTTGTATCCGAGCTGTTTGCATAAAGATTCGCTCACATAAGTTAAAACCAAATCTTTATCGGTTTTAAAGACAATATCGTCAGATTTTTTATCTTTTGCGGGATTTTGCTTAGCTTCATTTTCTTGTAAAAGCTCTTTGAGCTGGTGTTGCAAGGTTTTGTTCTTATAAAACAAAATACCCACAGCAATTAAAGAACCTATTAAGCAAATAGAAGTACAAATTAAAGCATAAATCATCAAGAGCCCCCTCAAAATATTATGTATAATGTCAATACAATAGTTTATAAAACTGAATTTTTTGTTAAATAAGAGGTTGCAATTTTCAAATAAAATACCTAATTTTAGGGGAGGTTAGAAAAGGAAAGTTTAATGAATAGTCAAAAACCTGAAATCATCGATGAAAGCGGCGATAAATATAAATATGGCTTTGTCACGGACATTGCTGCCGATTCTGCGCCCAAAGGTTTGAATGAAGATATCATTAGGTTCATCTCGCAAAAGAAAGGTGAGCCCGATTGGTTGTTGGAGTTTCGTTTGAAGGCTTATGAGTTTTGGAAAACGATGAAAGAGCCGACTTGGGCAAAATTAAATTATGATAAAATAGATTATCAGGATTTAAGTTACTATTCTGCGCCCAAGCAAAAAGTGGCGCCAAAATCTTTGGATGAAGTTGATCCCGAGTTATTGCAAACTTATGAAAAATTGGGCATTCCATTAAAAGAGCAAGAAGTTTTGGCAGGCGTGGTTGCCGTAGATGCGGTTTTTGACAGTGTTTCGGTGGCAACAACTTATCGGCAAAAGCTGGCTGAGCAAGGCATTATCTTTTGCTCCATTTCTGAGGCGGTTAAAGAACATCCTGATTTGGTCAAACAATATTTAGGCTCGGTTGTGCCTTATACCGACAACTTTTTTGCTTGCTTGAACTCAGCCGTGTTTACCGATGGTTCTTTTGTATATATTCCCAAAGGTATCCGTTGCCCGATGGAATTGTCCACTTATTTTAGAATTAATGCCAAAAATACCGGACAATTTGAAAGAACCTTGATTGTGGCAGATGATGAAAGTTACGTCAGCTATTTGGAAGGCTGCACCGCCCCGCAAAGAGATGAAAATCAGCTTCATGCCGCAATTGTCGAGATTGTGGTCAATAAAAATGCCGAGGTCAAATATTCCACCGTGCAAAACTGGTACCCCGGAGACAAAGACGGTAAAGGCGGTGTTTATAACTTTGTGACGAAGCGTGCAGCTTGCCGTGGCGAAAACTCTAAGGTTTCATGGACGCAAGTGGAAACCGGTTCGGCCGTCACTTGGAAATATCCTTCTTGCGTGTTGCAAGGAGATAATTCAAGCGGTGAGTTTTATTCCGTAGCCATTACCAACAATCACCAGCAGGCGGATACAGGTACCAAGATGATTCATATTGGCAAAAACACCACGTCAAAGATTATTTCTAAAGGCATTTCCGCCGGATTTTCCAATCAAACTTATCGTGGCTTGGTCAGAGTTGCGCCCAATGCAGATAATGCCAGAAATTATTCGCAGTGCGATAGTTTGCTGATTGGCACGCATTGCGGCTCTCATACAGTACCATATGTAGAAAACCGCAATAAAACCGCCAAGTTGGAGCATGAGGCCACCACCTCAAAAATCAGTGATGAGCAGTTGTTCTATTGCCAGCAAAGAGGCATTGGCGAAGAAGAGGCTGTAAGCCTGATTGTGAACGGTTTTTGTAAAGAAGTGATGCAGCATTTGCCGATGGAATTTGCGATAGAAGCTGCAAAATTAATTAATATCAGTTTGGAAGGCAGCGTCGGATAGATAGGAAAAATAAGATGACTACACCATTATTAGAAATTGAAGATTTACATGCAAGAGTAGCGGATAAAGAGATTATCAAAGGCTTTAACCTGACGATAAACGAGGGAGAAGTTCATGCCATCATGGGACCGAACGGCGCCGGAAAATCCACCTTGTCAAACGTGATTTGCGGCAAACCGGGCTATGAAATCACCTCCGGTTCGATTCGCTTTAAGGGCAAAGATTTGACCAAAATGTCAGCAGAAGATAGAGCCAGAGAAGG
>CALXWC010000023.1 GCA_944392265.1 uncultured Alphaproteobacteria bacterium
TCTATGAGCTTTGATGAAAAATGGAGCGGTTATGCCAACACATCTTACACCTTTGGCTCTGATTATACCAACTTAGGTCTTAACGCCGGTTTGAACTACGCTTTTCAATAAAATAAGCACAAAATAAAAAGAAGCACCTCAAATAAGGTGCTTCTTTTTTTTGAAAACATCTATGCAAAGACTTATTTGCTCAATTGAGCGGCAACTTCTGCAGCAAAGTCTTCTTCTTTCTTTTGCAAACCTTCGCCTAAACGGAAGCATACATAGCCTTTCAAAACGATGTCTGTTCCGAGTTCTTTAGCGGCATCTGCAATAACTTGTTTAACTTTCTTATCCGGATCCATAATGTAAGCTTGTTCTTCCAAAACAACTTCATCATAGTATTTGCGGATACGGCCTTCAACCATTTTTTCAATGATGTTAGCCGGTTTGCCGGAAGCAGCAGCTTGTTCAGCAAAAATTGATTTTTCGTGTTCAACAGCAGCCGGATCAACATCTGCAATTGTTTGGAACAAAGGAGCAGAAGCGGCAATGTGCATAGCAATGTGTTTGCCGAGTTCAGCTAATTTAGCTTTGTCTGCAGTTGATTCTAATGCAACCAAAACACCAATTTTACCAATGTTTGGACCAGCAGCATTGTGAATGTATGATGCAACAACACCATCTTTTACTTCTAACATAGCTGCACGACGCAAGTTCATATTTTCACCGATTTTAGCAATCAAATCTGTCAAGCGTTCTTCAAAAGATTTGTTTACTTTTGGGCATTGGAAAGTTTTCATATCGCAAACTTCGCCTTTGTTCATCAAAGCAACTTGAGCAGCGTCAGCAACATATTCTTGGAAAAGTTCATTTTTAGCAACAAAGTCTGTTTCAGAGTTAACTTCAACAACAGCACCTTTATTACCGTCAACAGCAACAGCTACCAAACCTTCGGCAGCAATGCGGCTTGCTTTTTTGGCAGCAGAAGCCAAGCCTTTTTTACGCAACCAGTCAACAGCGGCTTCCATATCCCCATTGCATTCTGTTAAAGCTTTTTTGCAATCCAACATACCTGCACTTGTTGTTTCGCGCAATTCTTTTACCATAGCGGCTGTAATATTTGTCATTAATTAAACCCTCTTTAGATATTTTTTTGAGTGAGGCGGTATCTTAAAAAAAATTTCTAAAATACCGCCTTGTGTGGATAAAATTTATAAATGAATTATAAATTATTCTTCTGTTTTAGCAGCTTTTTTAGAAGCTCTTTTTTTAGGAGCTTTTTCAGCAGCAGCTTCAACCATTTCTTCTACTTTAACGCCTTGAGCAGCGATTTCTGCTTGCATACCATCCAAAACAGCGCTTGAAACGAGTTCTGAATAGAATTGGATAGCGCGGATAGCATCATCGTTACCAGGAACAGCGTAATCAACAGCATAAGGATCTGCGTTGGTATCGCAAATACCGATTACAGGAATACCCAATTTTTTAGCTTCTTTAATAGCCAAACTTTCTTTCGGAGTATCAATTACAAACAATAAGTCCGGTTGACCGCCCATGTTCATAATACCACCGAGTTCCATGTTCAATTTCTCTTGTTCTTTTTTCAAGTTCAAGATTTCTTTTTTGGTGTAACCTTCGTAAGCATTTTTTTCTGCCATTTCGTTGAGTTTTACCAAACGAGAAATTGATTTGTAAACGGTTTTCCAGTTAGTGAGCATACCACCCAACCAACGGTGATTTACATAATATTGACCGCAACGCTCTGCATTTTCTTTAACGATATCTTGAGCTTGTCTTTTTGTGCCTACGAACAATACTTTACCGCCGTTTGCTGCAATTTCGCGAGCAGCGTTCAATGCTGTGTAAAGCATTGGGTAAGTTTTTTGTAAGTCAATGATATGTACATTATCTTTTTTACCAAAGATAAATGGAGCCATTTTCGGATTCCAACGACGAGCGTGGTGTCCAAAGTGTACGCCAGCTTCAATCATCTGACGCATTGTAAATGTTGGAAGTGTCATATTTTTATTTCCTATATTTTCCGGTTAAACCTCCGCAAGCTCTTTGGTTGCATATGCAACACCGGAGTGAGGCTTAAAAGCAGCCCCCGTAACTTGCGTGTGAGTTATAAGGGCGCACTATGCACCCTTTTCGAGACTCTTTTTATACTATCTGTCTATAAATGCAAGAGTTTTTTGTCTCTTGCATAAATTTTTTTATAAAAACCTCTTACTCTTGGTTTTTTGTTTGTATTTTGCGCTTAAGGCTTGATTTTCGTAAGGGTTTGCGCTATCTTGCCTCTAGTTTTGAAATTAGAGGGTAAGATGAGCGATTTATTTGAAAATAATACAGCAGCAACAGTAACACAAGAATATAGTGCCCAAAGCATTGAAGTTTTGGAAGGCTTGGAACCGGTTAGACACCGTCCCGGAATGTATATCGGCGGCACGGATGAAACCGCTTTACACCACCTTGTGGCTGAAATTTTGGATAACTCTATGGATGAAGCTGTTGCCGGTTTTGCCAATAAAATTGATGTTACCCTTAATGCTGATTATTCCATTACCATTACCGATAATGGTCGAGGAATTCCTGTTGACCCACACCCCAAATACCCCAATATGTCTGCTTTGGAAGTGATTTTAACCATGCTTCACTCCGGCGGTAAGTTTGGCGGCGGCGCTTATAAGGTTTCCGGCGGTTTGCACGGTGTGGGACTTTCTGTCGTTAACGCTCTTTCCGAAAAACTTGTGGTGGAAATTGCGCGCGATAAAAAGCTTTATCGCCAAGAATATTCTAAAGGCAAACCTTTAACTGCATTGGAACTCATTGGTAATGCGCCAAACCGTCGCGGAACATCTATTACCTTCAAACCAGACCCAGAAATTTTCGGCGTGACCTCGAATTTGCAGCCGAATCGCATCTATCGTATGGCACGTTCTAAAGCCTTTCTCTTCAAAGGAATTCATATTAACTGGAAATGCGCATCTGAAATTTTAACTGACGGAGATGCAACTCCGCCTCAAATGGAACTCCATTTTCCGAACGGTTTGCGTGACTTCTTAAATTATCAAATCGGGGCACGTGCTACCATCAACCGCACCATGTTTTCCGGTGAGGCTGATTTGGCTAATGACGAAGGTAAAGTTGAATGGGCCATCACTTGGCCGGAAGATGAAAACGGTTTTTGCAATTCTTACTGCAACACTGTTATTACTCCGCAAGGCGGAACACATGAAATGGGCTTCAAAACAGCTCTTCTACGCGGCTTAAAAGAATATGGCGATATGGCCAATGTTAAAAAAGCCGCAGCCATCACTGCCGAGGACTTCTTGAGTGATGCTTGCATCATGCTCTCTGTTTTCATTCGTGACCCGCAATTCCAAGGTCAAACCAAAGATAAGCTTACTTCAAACAAAGCCGTTCGTTTGGTAGAGCAAGCCGTTAAAGACTCTTTTGACCACTGGCTCACCTCTGATACCGAGAACGCTAACGCGCTTCTTGAATATGTGATTGACCGTGCCGATGCACGCAAAAAGAAAAAAGAAGAAAAAGTACAAAACCGTAAAACCCCAACTAAGAAACTTCGTTTGCCGGGTAAACTTGCCGATTGTTCTCAAGCTGCTGCCGAAGGTACGGAAATTTTCATCGTTGAGGGTGATTCCGCTGGTGGTTCCGCAAAACAAGGACGCGACCGCTTTACACAAGCCATTCTGCCTTTGCGCGGAAAAATTTTGAACGTAGCGAGTGCTTCTCTTGATAAAATTATGCAAAACCAAGAAATCAAAGATATGTGCGAGGCTCTTGGTTGCGGCACTAAAGATAACTATAAAGAAGAAAATTTGCGCTATGAGAAAATCATCATCATGACCGATGCTGATGTGGATGGTGCGCATATTGCTTCTCTTCTTATGACATTTTTCTATCAACAAATGCCAAAGCTTATTGAAAACGGTCACCTATTCATTGCTACTCCGCCACTTTATAAAATTGTGGTTGGCAACCAAAACTACTATGCTTTGGATGATGATGACAAAGACAGAATTTTGAAAAAAGTGGTTAAAGGCAACCAAAAACCTGATATCAGCCGTTTCAAAGGTTTGGGTGAAATGAGTGCACAACAGCTCAAAGAAACCACTATGGATAAAAAGAATCGTATGCTCCTTAAAGTGCTCATTCCTTCTACCAACACCGAAGAAGGCAAAGAAGAAGCCTTTGAAACACGCCGACAAGTAGACCGTTTGATGGGTAAAAATCCTGAAACTCGTTTCAAATTTATTATTGAACGTGCAAAATTTGTTGATGATTTGGACATCTAATGATTAGAAAAGCAAAAGCGGCCGATATTGATAAAATTATGCAGATTTGGCTTGATGCCAATATCAAAGCGCATTCTTTTATTGCACCCGTTTATTGGCAAAAGCATTTTGATGATGTTAAAAATAATTATCTGCCGCAAGCGGAAACTTTTGTTTATGAAGACAAACATCAGCTCAAAGGTTTTATCTCCATTCTCTTGGATAATTTTGTCGGTGCATTATTTGTTGATACGCGTTACCAGCGCCAAAATATTGGTACCAAACTTTTAGATTATGCACGCAAGCAAAAATCATCGCTTAATCTTAAGGTCTATGCCCTTAACCAACCGGCCATAAAATTTTATCAGAAAAATGATTTCAAAATTTTAGCTGAAAAATATGATGAGACAGCGCAAAGCAAAGAACTGATTATGGGGTGGATGAAAGGTTGTAAAACACCTCATTTGAATAAAGCATCATAAAAAAAAGCTTCCGCCTTTATGGTCAGAAGCTTTTATTTTTTAGTTTTTGCGATTATTCCGCAATTTCAATCCACAATACACACAAAACATAATAAAAATTATAGACACCAGCGCGGTAAATACAATTTTTCGGTTGTCCACCCACAAAACATCACCGTCACAAGATGCCAACATCAGTAAAAACGAACAATACGCAATTGCTCTTAAAACTTTGTTTAACATAGACTTAGATATTTAATAATTAATAATCTTTTTTAGATTATCATGGAAACATTTTATGGCAAGAAAAAAACAATTGACAGTTTTGAAAAGATTTTTTATATCTTTATTGTTCTTGGGGTTATAGCTCAGCTGGGAGAGCGCTTGAATGGCATTCAAGAGGTCAGGAGTTCGATCCTCCTTAGCTCCACCAATTCCTAAAGCACTGCACTTTGTTTGCGGTGCTTTTTTGTTATATAATCAAGGGGATCGAACGAGTTCGTCTGGCTCATAAGCTCAAGTTTTTCTCTCATTTCTTGGCAAAACTTTTCGTCCCTAAAATCTTCTAAAAAATTTTATAAAGTTTCAAAAAAATGTTGCATTCTCTTAACTATTGGCGCAACTATAAATTATAAATTTGGATTTTTTATTTTAAGAGGACATATTATGGCTACTTTAGACCAACTTCCTAAAGGCAGAACGGCAACCATTGAGGCTGTTTTGGGAAAAAAAGATGCTTTAAGAAGACATCTTTTAGAAATGGGTTTAACTCCGGGAACAGAAATCACTTTAGTTAAAGCTGCTCCGCTTGGCGACCCTCTTGAATTTAAAATCCGCGGTTATGAGCTCACTTTACGCTTAAAAGATGCGCAAAACATCCAAATCAAAGATATTCGCAAGACAAAACCTGTTGAATATAAAGCCCCCACACCTTCTCCGATTTTTAATGCGCGCAAAGGTGAAAGCTCTGACCTGCACTTAAAAAGAAACGGTAATATTATTCCCGAAGAGGCTCCGCTTTTATTTGCACTTATCGGTAACCAAAATTGCGGTAAAACCACTTTGTTTAATCAGCTTACGGGCTCTAATCAACATGTGGGAAATTTTCCCGGCGTGACAATTGACAGAACAGACGGTGTTATTCGTGGTTACCCTAACATTACCGTTACAGATTTGCCCGGAATTTATTCTCTTTCTCCTTATACAAAAGAAGAATTAGTTACCAGAGAATTTTTATTAAACGAACATCCTCATGCCATTATCAATATTTTGGATGCCTCTAACATTGAACGCAGCCTGTTTTTAACACTTCAACTTTTGGAATTGCGTATTCCGATGGTCATTGCTCTCAACATGATGGATGAAATCCGACTAAACGGAGCTGCTATTGATATCAATAGATTAGAAACTATTCTCGGTGTTCCGGTTATTCCGATTTCCGCCCTTAAAAATGAAGGTGTGCACGAGCTTATTGAACACAGCGTTAATGTTGCACGTTTTCGTGAAGTTCCGGAACGCATTGACTTTTGTCCTAATGACGGAAAAGATGACGGTGCCGTTCACCGTTGTATTCACTCCATTATCCACCTTATTGAAAATGATGCTGAAGCAGCTGGTTTGCCTTTGCGCTTTGCCGCCTCAAAACTCACCGAAGGTGATGAACCTATCCGCAAAGCACTACGCTTGGATAAAAACCATACGGTAATGCTTGAAAAGATTATTGAACAAATGGAAAAAGATTGTGGCATGGACAGAGAAGCGGCTATGGCGGATATGCGTTTTTCTTTTATCGGACAAGTTTGTCATGAGTGCGTTTTTAAGCCTGAAAAAACTAAAGAACGTAGCCAAAGCGAACAATTTGACCGTGTTTTAACCGGAAAATGGACGGCTTTGCCTGTCTTTTTGTGCCTGATGGCATTGGTCTTTTATTTATCTTTCGGACCAATGGGAACATATCTTTCCGAACTGGTTGAAAACCTTATTAACAAACTCGGAGAATATGTACGTTTAGGCTTGGAAAACTATGGTATGAACCCTGTTGTCATTTCTCTTGTCGTGGATGGTATTTTTGCCGGTGTCGGTAGCGTATTGAGCTTTTTGCCGGTGATTGTTTTATTGTTCTTCTTTCTCTCTTTATTGGAAGACAGCGGTTATATGGCGCGCGTTGCGTTTTTTATGGATAAACTCCTTCGCAAGCTCGGTCTTTCAGGACGAAGTTTTGTACCGATGCTGATTGGATTTGGTTGTTCTGTTCCGGCCATTATGGCGGCACGAACTCTTCCTTCGGAAAGAGACCGCAAAATGACAATTATGCTCACTCCGTTTATGAGCTGTACGGCTAAATTGCCAATTTATGTTTTGATGACGGCGGCTTTCTTTGCGCAGTATCAAACCCTTGTTATTATCAGCTTATATCTCTTAGGAATTTTGGTTGGTTTAATTTTGGCATTTATCTTCAAATCTACCGTTTTTCGCGGAGAAGCTGTTCCTTTTGTGATGGAATTGCCTAATTATCGTCTTCCAGGTTTACAAAATGTTTGGCGCTTGATTTATTATAAATCCAAATATTTTATTACAAAAGCATTCACCATTATTTTTGTGGCATCAATCATTATTTGGTTTTTGAGTTCTTTTGATAGTCGCCTAAACTTGGTTTCTAACTCCGCAGATAGTATGTTAAGCTGTATCGGTAGTTTGATTACACCTATTTTTGCCCCATTAGGAATTAATGACTGGCGCTTATCTACGGCTTTTCTCAGCGGTTTTGCCGCCAAAGAAAGTGTGGTCAGCACACTTGGCGTTCTTTTGGAGGGACAAATTGAGCTTTTGCCAACGATTTTAACACCGTTTGCAGCTTATTCTTTCTTGGTCTTCTCTTTGCTCTATACACCTTGTGTGGCGGCTATTGCAACCGTGAAAAAAGAGCTTGGCACAAGATATGCCTTATCTATTGTTTTGTTACAATGTGCCATTGCTTGGGTGGTGGCTTTTGTGATTTATAATGCGTTATTATTTTTATTTTAAGGAGAAAAAATATGCAAAAACAAGAAATCTATGAAGAAATAATCAAAAAATATATGATGGCTTTGGCAAAATGTGATTTAGACGGTCTTTGTGCTTTATTTACCCCCGATGCAAAAGTTTATTCTCCTCTTTTGGGCTGGGTTGACCCACGTCCTTTTTTTGAAAAAATGTGTACCCTATCTGATATTGAAAAATCTTCTCAAACACCTCATAACACTTTAATCAGCACCGAAGGAAAACCAACCATGATTAAGCACTTTACTTATCATTGGGTGGTTAAAGACGGTAGAGAAACAACCTTTGAAGTTTGTGATGTTTTCGAGTTTAATGAACAAAACAAAATCACAAAAGAAACCATTCTTTATGACACCTATCAACTGCGATTGGATATGAATGGCAATCCTTTAGACTACTAAATTCAAAGCAAATTCAATAACCTCTTGTATTTTAGACAAACTGTTGACAAAACAGCTTGAAAGTGATATATTTTGCCATAAACTAAAAATTATTAACTCAAAAAAAATATAATTATGAAAAAAGAGAATTTACAAAAAGTTTATTTTTTCAATTCTAAAAAATGGTATCAGAACAGTATTGACCTAAAACAGGTTTACTCATCCGTACACGCGCAGGCTACCGGATATGGTTCTTCTGCCAATTTACTCATCAATGAGATGTTAGCAAACTTGCTCGAACTGGCTCTGCAGAAAAAGATTGATATCTCCAAGCCATTTATCATTACCGATTTTGGTTGTGGTAGAAGTAAAGCTGCAAACATTCTGGCAGAACTAATTGCAGAAAACACAGAACAGATTGCAAACATGTTAGCAAGCGGAAGCAAAATCGGAGAAATTATCCAGAGTTTGTCTTCCAAAGTTGCAGAATTGGATGCCAAAGAAATATCTTCCTTGGATAGAGTGATGTCTTATAAGCATATCACCGTTCAGAGATATGACTTGGGTGTTCCTGAATTCTCAACAAAGCCGGAACAACGCGCAGATATTGTATTTTGTAACGATGTGATGGAGCACATTCCGCAAGATGCTATCTCATCTTTTGTTGCTGAGTTGACAAATGCCGGTCAATATGTAGTGGCTTCCATCTCTTTGCGAGATGCGGTGAACTACATGGCTGTGCCGGAAAAATTGTTAACTAACAATGCTGTTGAAGTGGATGATCCGAAAAGCGATGGAATTGTCCTAACCAAGGGTATTTCCGGAGATTTTATATTCTCTCTTCATGTTTCTGTCTTTCCAAAAGAAAGATGGCAAAACATTTTAGGAGACGGTTGGTTCCTTTTGGATGCGCAAGATTATACTGCTTGCTCAGCCATGAATTTTGAACCGACAGCTGAATATAAAGCCTTCAAAAAAGAGCTTATCGCACAGATTGGTTTTGCTGATTTCATATCCTTCCCGACAATATTGGGTAGTCGATATGAAAAAGACCCTATTCTGTATAGAAGAACAGCTTTGATGCAACCCGAAAAACATATTCGCAAGCTGAATGTATTGGAAGAATATCCTGAATCAGATTTCAAGCAACGTGAACAGCGAGAAAGCTTGGCCTTTTTAGCTTATATCGACGCTAAAGTTGAACAAGATGAGAACGGTCAATGGAAACTGATATCTCTTCCTGGTAACGTGCTGGACAGACTTACAGAGCTGGAAAAAGCCAGCAAAGTCGGTGCAAATACTGATGCTGATGTCAGAGAGAAAACAAAAAAAATTATAAACTTTTAAAAAAAATTATTATGGGAAAAGAAAAATTTATCAAAGAAAGATTGGCTAAGTTAGCCGCTTATCTTAATGAGAATGCAAAACAGTTTGTAAATGATTTTATTTCTTTTTCTTCAGACACCCGTTTTTCTGAGAAAAATGCAAGAAAAATCTTTGAGTTTTTAATCAATCCTGCCAACCACAAAATCGGCTCTACCGAAGTGGCGGATGGTCTGAAAATAAACATTGATTGGACGGTATTGAAAGAAAAAGAAACAGTCTTTCCGGAAGTGCACCACCGCTTCCACGATATTCATATTCCGACATTCAATGAAGGAATGTATCTGGTTTCGGCAGGTGCTGGAATGGCGGTACAAATGTCGTTTGATGAAACCAAAGATATTGGATTTTATCATCTACCGGAAACTGCTTTTGCGACACCAATTCCGCAAAATACATGGAAGTTTGTGCCGGCAGGAGTTTATCATGGCCCCCTCTACGGAGGCTTTGAAAACGGAAAAGAAAATGTTCTGCCAGATGGCGAGAAACAACAGGTTGTAAAAATCTGTATCAAAATCTTGGCAGATTAATATTTGGCTCCGCAGACAGGTTAACCCCTGCTCCGCGGAGCTTTTTTATTTTACCTTCCATTTTTTCCACCGATTTCTTTTTTGCTTTTATTTTTATTTATCTGAACTAAGATATTTTTAATAAAAAACAAGAAACAAGGAGATTATGGATGAAAAAATTTTTATTAGCTGCTTTTTTGTTGAGCGCAACACCTGTGTTTGCCGCTGAAGATATCAAACTTCCCGCTCCGGACACAACCGGCGGAAAACCTTTAATGGAAGCTATTTCGCAAAGAAAATCCACTCGCGAATTCAGCGCAAAAGAAATTGATGCAAAAGATTTGAGCAATATTCTTTATGCTGCTTGGGGAATCTCTCATGACGGAAAGCGCACTATTCCAACCTCCCAGAACAAACAAGATCTTAATGTTTATGTTATCAAGGCTGGTGCCGTATGGAAATATATTGCTCAAGAAAATATCTTAAAATTTGTGGCCGGTGATAATGTTTCTCAATATATAAACCTGCAAGATTATACCAAAGAAGCCCCGTTAACATTAATTTTTACCGGAAATGACCCCAAAAATGCACGTATGAATGCCGCTGCTGCTTACCAAAATGTGGGATTGTATTGTGCCAGTCGCGGTTTGAACAATGTTGTTCGCGGTTATGCAGACATGGATAAGGTTGAAAAAGAGCTCAACTTGGATAATGAACAAGTCATTATTACACAAGTTATCGGTTGGCCTTATATGTAGGCTTTAACCACAAAATAAAAAAATAGGAGTGTTT
The DNA here is from genome assembly GCA_944392265.1 of uncultured Alphaproteobacteria bacterium. Taxonomy (GTDB): domain Bacteria; phylum Pseudomonadota; class Alphaproteobacteria; order RF32; family CAG-239; genus CAJLXD01. Next base: position 10,845 of record CALXWC010000023.1, read on the forward strand.
TACCTCGCTCCTATTTTTTTTGCATATAAAATTCTCTTTCTTCTTTTGCGAATCGCTCTATGGCATAACGCAATGTGGTTCTTGGTAATTGAGGCGCATAAGCATCCAAAAAATCTGTTAAAACCTTTTTATCTTGTTTGCCAACCTCTCTTAACATCCAACCAATGGCTTTATGCATTAAATCATGCGGATGATGCATAAATTTTATTGCCAATTTTAGAGTTAAGCTATATTGACCTTTTTTAATAAAATACCAACTGGATACAACAGCTATTCTTTCTTGCCACAAGTTTTTAGAATCAGATAACTTTTCTATTAATGTTAAATCTTGTTCTTGATAGGACCAAGAGCCAATGATTTTGTGTGCAGAACAATCAACCAAGTCCCAGTTGTTAATTCCTTTAATATTTGCCAAATATGCATCAACAATGCTTTTTTGCTTCTTTTTATCTGCTTTTTCATATTGCATCACCATACTTTGCAAAGCAGCAAAACGATAATCGTGCCAAGAAGAATGGAGTAAACTTGCCATATCTTTCAAGCTTAAATCCGCATAATATTTTTTTACAACACTTTTAATAACAGGGACATTAATACCCAAAAAAACATCACCTTCAGCATATTGTCCTTTCCCTGTTTTGAAAAACTGGGACAAGTGTTTGGCTTTTTTTTCATCTGCCAAATTTTGTAATTCAAATTGTAATAACTCAAAACCTGTCATTTTTTTCTTTCAAAAAAAATACCCTGCATTAAAGCAGGGTATTTTAACTCAAATTTGTCTTTATTTTACATAAATTTGAACTTCAGCTGAGCTTGCAGATGGGCTGTTCTTTGATGACAAAGAAATTCTTTCTGCTCCGACACCCATTTCAATCATCTCTTGAAAAATTTGGGTTGCGTTATTTTGTGCTGAGTTTTTGGTCAAAGCATTTCCACCTGCCGGAGAAACAGCTACAACTTCAAACATAACATTCGGCTTTTTTGCCAAAGCACTGTTAACAGCTTGTTTCAAACCATCTTTGTATTTGACGTTAGATTTGTTGAACTTTGCAACAAATAACGGAGAACCAGATACTGCGGACGGCTTTGCATTATATTGAGCAACGGAATTGTTCATATATCCGGCTTGAGCTGTGGGCAAAGGCAAATTGTTTACACCATAGCTACCAGCTTTGATGGCAGAATTCAAATCTACCAAATAATTGCGAGCTGTTTCAATATATTGCAATTGACGTTCTGCGTCAGAGTTAATTTCTTGCAACAAGCTACCGATTAAAATAGATGTTTGATTGGTTTCATTTTCCAAAATGCGCAATTGACGGTGGTCTTCATCTACGGCACCGGAAACGCTGTATGCGGCACGAATAGAATCTAACAAATAGTTGGTCATTGCGGCATCTGAAGCAACTCTTGTTGCCAATTGGTTCAAGGCAATGGTATTGGCATTCATAACCTGAATGTTGTTTTGGGCGCCTTGCAACATACCAAACATTTGCGGGTTGCCCGGAGTGGTTCCGACTTGAAGTTTTGCTTCAATCGTACCAATTAATTTATGGTATTGTAATGCGTTGTTAATTACAGATGCTCTGATTTTTTGCAAAGCCTCATTATGTTGACGAATGGAGTTTTGCAATTGAGTTAACTCACCTCTGAATGTAACAACTTTTTGCCCAACAAAAGTACCTGTATTTCCACCTTGAGAAATTTCCAAGGGTTGAAAATTTGTTGTTCCTAATTCTGGAATATCTGCATTTTTTGTTTCAGATGCGTTGGCAACAGCAACTTCTTCAGACGAATCGATTCCAACCAAAGAAGGGAAAAGTGCATCAGAAGAATATGAGCATCCGCCAAAAGCCAACACAGATATAGACGCAACAGAAAGTTTTTTTACTATGTTTTTCATTTAACCAAGTACCTTATAAAAAATTATTCATAATTTTTATTTTTACCCTTTTTTCTTTTTATAAACTTTTTTACAAAAAAACAAGGGCTAAATATATTTATGAGCCTCACATTTTCATTTCTTAACCGCAGAATAAAAAAAATAGTTTAAAATTCTTTTAAATTTATAAAAATTTTACTTGCAAAAAAAATAAAAAGGCTGTATTAACGTTTCTGTTGAAACGATGCGCCCGTAGCTCAATTGGATAGAGCATCTGACTACGGATCAGAAGGTTGTAAGTTCGAATCCTGCCGGGCGCGCCATTTATCCCCTCCTTGCGAGGGGTTTTGTTTTTTAAACTCAGAGGAAAAATGCTTTATTCCGATTCTTATTTTTCTCCTTTGGGAGAACTTGTTTTAATAAGCAATGATAATAGCTTAAAAGCTCTTTGCTTTCATTCTAATAAATATTATCAGAAATTAATTCCTCAAAATGCGCTTTTCCAACCTAATCTTGAAATTTTACAAAAAACCAAAAATTGGCTCGACTTATATTTTAATCATAAAAACCCCACTTTGGATAATTTAATGTTAAACCCTAACGGAACTGCTTTTCAAAAAGCTGTTTGGAGCGAACTCATTAAAATTCCTTTCGGGCAAACTTCTACTTATGGAAATATTACAAAAAATATTCAAAACACTTTGGCAAAAAAGCAGCTTTCTGCTCAAGCCGTAGGGCAAGCCATTGGCAGAAATCCTATCTCAATAATCATACCTTGTCATAGAATTTTGAACGCCAAACTCCAATTAACCGGATATGCGGGTGGAATCAATTTGAAGAAAAAACTCTTAGATTTTGAAGGCGCTCTTTATAAAAATTAATTTTACATCCCTTGTTGTCTGTATTTTTGTTTGATTCTTTGTTTTTGATGTGTCAGTATCCTTAGCACAAAACAATTATTAAATTACAATTATGGATACAATCAAAAACTTTGACACATGGGGAGCAATGTTAGAAGCTGAAATAAAGCTTGAGAATTTTTTAAGGAAATATCAACCGAGTGATGTTTGTCTGAATTCTTTCCCAACAGTGATAAAATGGTATTTTATTTTTCATCAACAGGCCGCTTTTGAAAACTCCGGTTATCAGAAAAGAATTTCTTTGATGTTTGAACTGGTAAAAATTGTATGGGCTTATGATCAAAAATATCATCATGCGGGAAACAATGCTCTTGATGCTTTTGAACACGGATTAATGCGCGTTTTGCCGCCTTATCCTGCTTATCCGCACAGAGTGGAAGAGATTGAACAAATTATTAAGGACTTTAAGTTAGAAGCAACTTCGCTTGAACCTTATTATGAGTTTCAATCTATGCTCAAAAAAAATTTTGTAGACTTAGATGACGATTTATTGCGCTACTTTATCTTTCTGTGTCAGGACTTTTTACAAAAATTCAGCATCGATTTTGCCGATTTTTATTATAAACGTCCTAAAGATAAATATGGCAAACTCATTTCTTCTGATGATGAAGACTATCAATTGCTATATGGTTCTCTTCTTTTGCCGTATTATAAGTCTATATTGCTTCCGGAAGTTAATCCTATATTCATTTCTTCCGCCTTTAGGTGTCATTTGCAAAAAAAGCCTCAAACTTATTGAGGCTTTTTTATTTGCTTTCTATTAACAAACCGTATTATCCGTTTGTGATAAAAATCTATATGTTTTTTATTTGTTTTTCTATATTTTTTCTTATGATTTCTGACAAAATATCAATTTTTTCTTCTTTTTTCCTATTTTGTTTAACGGCTTTTTTGGTAGCCTCTGCTACGTTTGTCATATTTCTTAATAGCCCTTTGCATATACTTTGTCTTCTTGGTCCGCCATAATATCTAACTTTTTGATGTAGCGTTTCATTAACAAAACCAATACGAAGACGAACTCTCTTGGCATTCGGTGTCAATGGCGTGGTGGTGATAATTTTATCATCAGAATTTTTAGCATTTTCATTTTTATATAATGTTACTAAAGGATTATCTTGTTGATGCAAAAATCTATGAGAAAAAGAAGTAACGACAACAAAATTACTTGGATTATTTTCTCCTCCGTCTTTAAGAGCTCTGTTATGATGCAGTTGAAATGAAATATTTTCAATTCTGTTCCGACCAGAACCTTGCGGATTTCCTTCTTTGGCATTTGACCATATTGAATCTATATCAAAATCATTAATGCCTTTCTTTTTTAAATCAGCAGAAATAGCTTGAACCACTTTTGGATTTTCTGCTAAATCCATCCAAAATTGACTTCGGGCATTTTCTACCAAACTTTCTGCTCCAAACTCCGCCAAATGATATCTTGTTTTTGTAAATAAATAATCTCCATCCCTATCATAAATCTCTTTATTACCTTTATCTTGAATAATCAGTTCATATATGTCTTTGATATTAAAGTTTTTGGCCTTTTCGGGCGGAATATGATTTTTGATAAAAGAATCTACAGCAACATTAAGTAAAGAATCAAAATTATATTTTTTTAATGTTTTAAAAGCAGAACTTTCGTCTTCCAGCGAAGTATAATCCATCCATTTATATTTTTTTCTTTTATCGGGTTTGAAATTAAGAAATTCTTCCGTATGTAATAACTTGTAATATTCTTCATCATCTATTGAGCTGACCATACTATCAAACTCCAGCCTTTTAGCTGTGTTTTCGTCTCCGGAGGCATAATCTCCTTCCTCAATAGAAACTTTCAAACCATAAAATTTTTTCAAATCATTAACGGCATCTAAATTTGTTTGTGTAAAATTATCTACCAAATATTGCATCACTTTGGTATCAATATCCAAAACTCTCTCTTCTCCCTCTGATAACAAAAAGTTATAAAATTTGTTTTTCTTTTCTTCATTGCCTTGGGCATCTTGAGCCGCTTGCAATATTTGCTCTTCAAAACTCAAATTGGGATAATTTTCATTAAGCGTATTTTGGATATAATCTCTGTTCCGTAAAACCTCTTCTATTTTTGAAATTTCACTTTTTACATCTTCTTCCGTATTTTGATTTATTGCTTCTTTTTGTTGAGCAATCGTGTGTAATATTTTTCTATTTGAAGTGTTTTCAGCAATAACTGATAACAAATCAAGTTTTGGCTCTGCCCTAAAATTTTCTTTAGCGGCTTGTTTTAAAATACGTACAATGTTTTCATCCGTTGGTCTTATTGATAATATATCTTTGTAACAGTATAATTTATTATCGGGATTTTTTAACTCTTCTATTCGCAAAAATATATTATCGATTACAGAATCGTCAAAACTATCAAAAGTAAAAGCTTTGCTATAAATCAGAGATGATAAGCTTATATTTTCTCCTTTAGAAAAAATTTCTTTCAGGTCTTTATCTTCTTCACAATAATCGGCTTTATATGCAGCCATAAATAATGGCTTATTATCTGACCATTCAAAAAGATTTTTTTCTATATAGTCTAAGGTTTCTTGTCTTTTTTCAGGATGTTTTTTAATATACAGACCTATATCTTTGAGAGATTCCGTCATAACATGTTTATCGCCATATTTATCTTCTTTTAGGCAACGTTGATAGAGCTCTTCTCCGCCTAATTGTATGATAAAGCTTTTTTCGGGGCTTTCCATGGCATTATCTCCCTGTCATTTTTTAATTTTACTTTATCATAAAAACAAATTCTTAACAAATAAAAAAACCGTAAATGATATTTTCACTTACGGTTTTTGTTTTATGCCACAAACAAATCTTTTATTTTATCAAAAAAGCCTTTGGCTTCCGGCTGACAAGAATTTTCTTCGCTAATTGAACGGAATTCTTCCAAAAGCTCTTTTTGTCTTTCAGTCAAATTAACCGGCGTTTCAACCCGAAGTTTGACAAACAAATCGCCTCTTCTGGTTGAGCGCATAATGGTCATACCTTTGCCTTTTATTTTGGCAATTTGGTCATTTTGGGTTCCGGCATTGATTTCTAACTCAAGCTTTTCACCGTCAATACCCGGAATTTCTATTTTTCCGCCCAAAGCCGCACAAGTCATGGAAATTGGAACTGAGGCATACAAATTACCGCCTTCACGACTATATAATTTATGGTCTTTTACTGTAATAAAGACATATAAATCGCCGTTTGGGCCGCCTCGCAATCCGGCTTCCCCTTCTCCGGCAATACGCATTCTGGTTTCATCTTCCACACCGGCCGGAATTTTTAATTTTAAGGTTTTTTCGTGTGCAATATAGCCTTCTCCATGGCATTTGGCGCATTTATCTTTAATTATTCTGCCTGTACCGCCACATTTCGGACAAGTTGTTTCCACAATAAAGAAACCTCCTTGCTGACGATGTATCTTACCGCTACCATGACAATCCGGACAAACATCAGCTTCTTTTCCGTCAGCAGTTCCATGTCCGTGGCAATCCTCACAAACTTTGGTGGTTGGAATTTTGATTTCTTTTTCAATGCCTGAAAAAGCTTCTTCCAGAGTAATCTCCAAATTATATCTTAAATCAGCACCTCTTTCAGGAGCATTCGGATTGGCTTGTCTTCTGGCGCTGCCACCCATAAATTCTGAAAAAATATCTGAAAATACGTCTGAAAAGCCACCTGAGCCAAAGTTAAAATCAAAGCCTCCAAACGGGTTACCTCCGGCACCGTTCATCCCTCCGGTAAAGGCTTGGTGACCATAGCGATCATAAGCGGCTCTTTTTTGCTCGTCTTTTAAAACCTCATAAGCTTCATTTATCTCTTTAAATTTTGTTTCAGCTTCTTTGTCTCCGGGGTTTCTATCCGGATGGTATTTCATTGCCAAACGACGATAAGATTTTTTTATCTCATCGGCCGAAGCGGTTTTGCTTACTTCCAAAAGTTCGTAGTAATCTGCTTGTGTTGTCATGACTTTCACTTTATTTTTTTAGTTTCATTCTTTCTTTTACTCTTATTTAGGGTTTTTATTTTCGAAGTGCAATAGTTTTATCTAAAACTAATGAAAAATTAAGCAATTATTGTTACAGTTTTGTGAAACAGTAAGTTTCATGGACAAAATATTTGTCAAAACACAAATTTTAGTGTATGATTATTAAAAAAGATTAATAAACCGTGGAGAATGAAAATGGTTGAGAATCAAAACAGAAAATATTCTAAAGAAGATTTAGATGGCTTGATGCAAGCTTCTAATGTTCAAAATAACAATAAAAACGAGGAAGTCATCCTTCAGGCTCAAAAAGATATTCAGGACTTTGCAGACGGCTCGCTGGATGTTGATGATAATGCTCTGGATTCCATGATGCAATATATCGAAACTTTCGGTAAAGAATATCAAGGCTCAAAATACGGTTACACTCCACAAGCACAAAAAGCTTTAGAAAAAATCTCCACACTAAAAAAACAAAAAGAACAACAACTCGATTCTCAACAACAAGAAACGCTCAAAATCAATGAATCTGACGGAAACGAAGATGTAAACACTTTGGCTGATCAGATTGAAATTGTTGATGAAAATGAAAATCAAAATATTCAAACAGAAACAACAAATATTGCGGAAAACGTATCTCAAAACGAAGAAGCTCGAATAAGAAGTCCCCATAATCTTTCCAATGAACAAAAATTTGCTTTTATTAGTCTGCAAGCTTTGTTGAAAACTCAAACCATTTCTCAAGATGATTTTAACACATATTCTTTAGATATCACCAGCCCAGATATAGAAAAGTCCCAAAAAGCTCTTAAGTTCGTTGACTTATCTGAAGAAAAAGTTACAGATGAAAAAATATATCAGGATTTGATTGTTGACGAAATGCTTGCCAACGAATGGGTTGATCAGATGACCCCGGAACTATCAACCGTTGCGTATGATAATTTAACAAAAAGAATTGAAAAAAATAAAAAAGATAAAAAACCCCAAAACCAAATTAATACCGATGAGGCAAAATTAAAAGATGTTTTGGCTCGTATGGATAGTTTGCAGAGTGATTTCAAATATAAAAGAGGCTACTATCTTTTGGATATAACCAATGCTGCTGATGCCTATGATGGTTATATGCATATGTTTGACGTTCGTCAAAAAGATTTAAATGAAAAAAATAAAGAACTGACAGAAGAAAAGAAAAAACTTGATCCTCAAAATGATCAAGCAAGAATTAATCAAATTAATCAAGAAATTGCTTCTAACGAATCTCTTAAAAACGAATATTCTCAGTCAGAACAAGACTTAGATGAAATTATTGCTTCCTATGATGCAAGATGGAATATCCCCAACGGTAAAAATCCGAAAGACACGGCTATTGATTTTAACGACAGAGTTAAAAAAGGAAGTCAAATTTTAAATCAAATAAAATTTGATGAAAAAACTCTTGGTGATGCTTTATTAACTCAAATCAGTCAATTTAAATTTAATGATAAAAACGGAAAACCTATTCCTCAGTTTGTTGACCCGAAAAATCCAAATATTAAGAGTGATGTTTGGCGCAAAGGTTTAGAAGTTGATCCTAATGGTCAATTGGCAACGGTATTGAAACTTGCCGGTAATGATGTTTTGATGGAAAATCTGGGCTCAAAAAATCAAATAGATAATAAATTTTTTGTTCAAGAGCTCAAAGATAATGTTCCTTTCAAACTCTTTGAGATGTATAACTCAGAAGAAATTATTCGCGGAACAATTGAAGATCCTGAAAAATTTACGACAAAAAAATCTCAATATCTGGCCGAATTTGAAGCTAAACTTAATAATCCTGAAATTCCGCTAAGCATATCTTCTGAAGGTTATCAAGCTGCAATTGATGACCAAGTAAATAAAGTTGAAGTTTATACAAATCGCCTTAACAAACGACTTGGAAAAGACAACGCTGAATTTACAAATTCTGTTTTGTTTGAACAAATTCAATCTATTGACAGAAATGCACCTAATCGAGGAAGAAATAGTAAAGATGTGAAAAAAGGTTCTCTCAAACGTGCTATTTGGGGTGTAGCCATGGGAGGAACCATGGCCTATGTCGGTTCGCGTTTGGTTACTAATGCTGCTGCGACCGGTGGTATATCTTTAATCGGAAGTTCCGCTCTGGCTTTGGGGACCGCCATAACTGTAGGTGCAGCTTCAACCGCCATACAAATTTGGTCTCGTAAAAAGGCTGCAAAAGCTCGTGGCGAAAAATATGGTTGGAAAGAGTTCAAAAAAGATAAAATGTTATGGGCGTCTATTGGAACAACAACTTTAGCTTGCGCCTCTGCTGCTTTTGCTATGGCCAATGTACCTGAACTTGCCGTTCCTTGCGCTATTAGTTCATTCGGACTTGGAGCAGGTCTTCGTTTTGCCCAACCCTATCGTGATTTGCGCTTAAAAGGACATAACAAAATAACTGCCTTAGCTCTCGGAGCTACTAATGCTGCTGCCGTTTTGGCCGGTGGATACCTCGGTCGTCAACATGGTCTTAACGATATTACACCAAACCATCATGATGAAATAGTCGATTATAAAGATGTTAAAATTGGCGAAACAAAAACTTATAGTGATGACCAAATTGCTAAAGTAACCGAACGTAACCATACTACTAGTATGTGGGAATATAGAGGAGAAGGCCCTCATGATATTCCGGCATATCGAAATCCTGATAATTATTCAAATGAGGCCTGGTGGACACAGGAACAGCACGATAAAGCTATTTCTGCTCTTAAAGAACAAATGCCCAAACTTGGTTGGAAGGAAGGCGTTGGCAATGAAGAAGTTATGCTTCGTAAGCTTGCTTCTTTTGAGAGATTGCACCGTAATAGTGATTTTGTTCTTCCTGACGGAAAAACTGTCGGCGAAAAATTTGGTGATTATAAAGCCTTGCTTGATGGTTTATTGGAAGGAAAACTCACTCCTGAAGGCGCTAAACAGCTTGATGTTATCCAATATAATGTTGGAGAAAACGGTCATTCTAAGATTTTGGATAGTTTGGGTTCTGAACTTTACTCTTATCAAGATAATCCTCATGGAATTCAAACCCAGGATATTATAGATAAAGTACCTGTTGTTGAACAAGTTCAAGATAAAGTTTCTGCTCCACTAAGCGGCGTGTTTGGATGGGTTGTTTCTTCTTGGAATAAATTCAAAAACAAAGTTCGTCCAGGATCAAAAGCAGATCAAGCTGTAAAAAAAGAGAAAACAGCAGTCCCCGCTCAAGAAGAAAAAACACCTGAAGCTCCGGTTAAGACTCCGGAAAAAACCAAAACTCCGGAAAAGCCACAAGCTCCTGAAAAAACGCAAACTCCGCAAAAGCCTAAGGAAGACCCAAATAAAAAGTTCTTGGCTGATGAATACAAAATTGTATATGGTGTTACCCCAAGAACAGACGGAACAGATCAGGCTTGGAACAAATATTGTGAGCGTGTGGAAGCTGAACGTAAAGAACAAGCTCCTGAACAAAGTATGTCTCAGTTCTTGCTCTTAAGAAGAGAGCGTTTGGATAAAGCTATCTTAGAGAGTGTTGTAAATGAAAATGATGTTAATGTTTCCGGTAAACCTATCCGTAAAGATTATAGAACAAAACAAATGAGTGACTCTCGTGATAAATCCAGTGTGATTATGGAAGCTCGCCAAAGCTTGATGCAAAGTAACTTAACAAAAGATAACTATGCGAATAAAATTACGTTAAGTCACTTTACTAAATATATTCCGCACTTTATTAAAAAGGATAGCCTTGTTGCTGATACCTCTAGAGATATATCTCTTAACCCGCAGTTAAAGCAAAAATATGATAAAGAGTCCAGCCGCGTTGATATTGTAGATTTGAACCAATATTTGGTTGAAAATAAATCTATCGAGCAAAGTTCCCAAAATGTTAGAGGTAAAGATGCTCGTCAAGCCATGACTGATTTGAACAAAACTTATATTCAAAAGAATATGAAAGATGGTCGTGAATAATGGAAAATAACCTAGAATTTATACAATCTTTAATTGGTCTATCTCCTGAGAGAATTTCTCGGGAGATAGCCCAAAAAGATATTAACTCTATTCTTCCTGATTTGCAAAAAAATGAAGAGTTTCAAAACTTTTGCGCACAACAATTGAATGCCTTTTTGGAAAATAAAATTGCTTTCAGAAAAAAAGACCTAAAGGCTATTGAGGTATGGTGGAAATATGGAAGCAATATTCCTGCAGAATTGATTGAACAAGCGCTTAACAAGCAAAAAAACAATAGCTTTATTCAATCTGACCGCTATATTGATATGCAAAAAGATGAAAACTTTTCAAAACTTGCCGAGCACTTGGAATATATTCAAGAAGAAATGGATATGCCCAATTCTCCGAAAACGGAAGATATTCGTATAGATGAAAGGCAAAAAATTGTTGATTTTTTGCGTTTTACCGAAAGCGGAAAAACCGGCATGAAAGCCATTGAAGAAGGTAATTGGGCATTTTTGGAAAAAGGTTTAGATAAATTTCCTCAGATACCTTCAAAACTGTTAATTGACTTGTATGAAAAAAAGCATGAAGATACGCGTCAATCTGACAGAGAAAGTATGTTGCTTAGAATTTTGTTGTATCGAATAAACGATATTAATCAGGGCAACTGGAAAATTAATCAAGAAGAGCTTGATGTTTGGGAAAATTATCTTAAAGACAAAGACTTTTTAGATAATGAAACCATAACTCATTTCAAAGAAAAGCTGCAAGAAATTCGAGACAAAATTAATGCCAAGTCTCAAAAAGAAAATAAGCCGACTGTGATTAATTTTGTGGAAGAGAATACTTCTGAAGCTTTGCCTCAAAACGAAGCGCAATCAAGAGAAGAAAAACCTCAAGAAGAACAGCCCTTCCAAACAGGAGAACTTGGCGTTAATGCAGAACAAGCTCAAGAAGGGAATGTTGCTCCCAATAATCCTGATAAAGAAGAAAACAAGCAAGAAAACAAAGAGGAAAATAAAGAGGAGAATCCTCTTTTAGACATCAAAACCTGGAATGAAGAGATTTTGTCTGATTGGCAAGAATGGGGCAAAGAACATCATAAAATTATCATGCCTAACAAAGACAATAATGAAGATGCCTGCTCATTTAAGATTTTTGCCAATGAAGAAAAGGTAAAAACTGATAACTTTGAGGCCGATATTTCTTATACAAAAGATGATAACATCAATGTAAAAGGCAAAGACGGTAAGGTTCCACCATTTGAAGTTTTTGAAGAATTAGTGGCTCAAGCTAAAAAGAACGGTCCTGAAATTGTTTTCGGAGATATTAAAAACGATGAATTTAAGGCTAATCTTTTGTTGGCTTGTTTGAATGACGGTCATGTTAAGATGGTTAATGCCCCTTATTTGGAAGAACTTAAAGACATTCCTCAAGATTTAAGAAAAAAGATTGAAGAAAAGAAAAAAGAGGTTATTCAAGCCAGAAAAAGACTCAAAGAACTTAAAGACAAAAAAGAAGCTTATGCAAACCGTAAAAAAGAACCTTATAATAAGGAAAGAAAACCAGAGAGAAAACCTTATAATAAGGATAAAGGAGAGCGCAGGAATGCGCGTCCGCAATATATGCCTAGTCGCGGTAAAGAAATGTAACTTAATTTTCTTAAACTAATAAAAAACCCCGCCAAATTGACGGGGTTTTTTGTGTATTATGGAAAGTTATTATTTAACTTCTTCAAAGTCAGCGTCTACAACTTTTTCGTCCTTCTTCTCTTCAGCTTCCGGACCAGCTGCATTGGCTGTATTTTGTGCGGTTTCAGCTTGTTTGTACATAGCTTCACCGAGTTTTAATGAAGCTTGCATCAAGCTTTCTGTTTTAGCTTTGATATTATCCAAGTCATCACCTTCCAAAGCAGATTTCAAGGTTTTGATTTCTTCTTCAATCTTGCTCTTTTCTGCAGAAGAGATTTTATCTCCATGCTCTTTTAAGGTTTTCTCGGTGCTCAAAACTAAAGCTTCACCTTGGTTTTTAGCTTCTACCAACTCTTTGCGTTTTTTATCTGCTTCAGCATTGGCTTCTGCGTCTTTTACCATCTTTTCAATATCGGCATCAGACAAACCACCGCTGGCTTGAATACGAATTGCTTGCTCTTTGTTAGTAGCTTTATCTTTTGCAGATACGTTAACGATACCGTTAGCATCAATATCAAAAGTAACTTCAATTTGCGGCATACCACGCGGTGCAGGCGGAATACCTACCAAGTCAAATTGGCCAAGCAATTTGTTGTCAGCAGCCATTTCACGTTCACCTTGGAAGACGCGAATTGTAACAGCGGTTTGACCATCTTCAGCTGTTGAGAAAACTTGAGATTTTCTGGTTGGGATGGTTGTGTTTCTATCAATCAAACGAGTGAATACACCACCCAAAGTTTCAATACCCAAAGACAACGGAGTTACATCCAAGAGCAATACGTCTTTAACATCACCCATCAAAACACCGCCTTGGATTGCAGCACCAACGGCAACAACTTCATCCGGGTTAACACCTTTATGCGGTTCTTTACCGAAAATTTCTTTAACTTTTTCTTGAACTTTCGGCATACGGGTCATACCACCAACCAAGATAACTTCGCTGATCTCGTTTGCTTTCAAGCCGGCATCTGCCAAAGCTTTTTTGCAAGGTTCAACAGTTCTGTCAATCAAGTCTGCTACCAAGTCTTCCAATTTAGCACGGCTCAATTTGATATTGAGGTGTTTCGGGCCTGTGGCATCAGCTGTGATGAACGGCAAGTTAATTTCGGTTTGTGTTGTTGAAGACAATTCAATTTTGGCTTTTTCTGCAGCTTCTTTCAAGCGTTGCAATGCCAAACGGTCATTTTTCAAATCAATGCCTGATTCTTTTTTGAATTCTTCAACCAAATATTCCAAAATACGACGGTCAAAGTCTTCACCACCTAAGAAGGTATCACCGTTTGTAGATTTTACTTCAAATACGCCGTCACCAATTTCCAAAATAGAAATATCGAATGTACCACCACCAAGGTCATAAACAGCAATTGTGCCTGATGCTTTTTTATCCATACCGTAAGCCAAGGCAGCAGCTGTCGGTTCGTTGATGATACGCAATACATCTAAGCCGGCAATTTTACCAGCATCTTTTGTTGCTTGACGTTGAGAGTCATTAAAATATGCCGGAACGGTAATAACGGCTTTTTCAATTTTTTCGCCCAAATAGCTTTCTGCATATTCTTTAATTTTTTGCAAAACAATTGCAGAAATTTGAGAAGGAGCATATTTTTGTCCTTTAACTTCTACCCAAGCATCTCCGTTATCACCAGAAATAATTTTGTATGGAACCAAGTTTTTATCTTTGCTTACTTCTGGAGAATCATAACGACGACCGATTAAACGTTTAATTGCAAAAAGTGTATTTTCAGGGTTGGTTACAGCTTGTCTTTTAGCAGGAAAACCGACCAAACGCTCTGTGTCTGTAAAAGCAACCATTGAAGGGGTTGTTCTTGCGCCTTCAGAGTTTTCCAATACTTTGGCTTCTCCGCCTTCCATAACTGCAAAGCAGGAGTTGGTTGTACCCAAGTCAATACCAATTACTTTATTGCTCATTTTTTATTTCCTTTTGTTAAAAACACTTATTTTATCTTTCTAAGAGGATATATAGGTAGGCAAAATAGCCTATGCAAGAGGCATAAAAAAGTTTTTTTGATTTTTTTATAAAAAAACCTCAGATTTCTCTGAGGCCTTTTTCTTAATATTTGGTTCTGCCGGATATTTCATAGCCCGTATAGCCATCAACCATGCTATTAGCAAAAGCAAAATCTGTGGAATTAACAGAATGAATACGATACAAGGTTTCACCCTGTTCCACTCTGTCACCCACTTTTTTCAACAAGTCTAATCCGGCTCCGGCATATTGTGAGGCTCCGGCCATAACACCGATTTTATTAATACGTTCGTTATCAATGCTTTCAACCACGCCTGATATGTTTGAAACAATATCACGGGTTAAATGTCCGAGCTGAGGTTGCGGAGCTTTGCCTTGTGCATGAATAATTTTATTTATGGCTTCCAGAGCTCTACCTGATGTTAAAATCTCTTTAGCTACATGGTAGCCTTGTCCACCTCGCAGTTTGGGATCAAATTCCAAAATTCTGCCAGCCAAGAATAATGATTTTTCTCTTAAATCTTGCGGCGCATCTTCCTTATTGCGCAAGACTTTCATAACATCTCTGGCCTCTAATACCGCACCAACACCGTTTCCTATCGGCTCACTACCATCGGTAATTACGGCATCTATCTCTATGGAGAGCATATCGCCTACATATTCTATCAATTTTCTTAAACGCATAGCCTCTCCCGTACGTTTGATACGAGAATTTGGACCAACAGGAATATCAATTACCAAGTGTGTTACACCGGCAGCTAATTTAATTGCCAAAATTGATGCTGCAATATGATGTAATTGAGTTAAGCCAATGTTTCTTTCCACGGCAGAAACGAGTTGGTTGGTCTTAGCAATAGATAAAGATTCATAATTAACAATGGCACCTCTGTTTTCTTGCACCACTCTTTTTAACTCTTCTTCACTTAAATCTACATTGGCTAAAACCGCCATGGTATCTGCCACACCGGCACATGAGGTTAAAGAGCGAGAGGCTGTTTTGGGCATGGGTAAACCATATGCCGAAACAATGGCTGTTATGATAATGTCCGTCTTGTTTCCGGGAATTCCACCCAAGCAGTGGTGATCAACCACAATATTTTCATTATCCCAGCTTAAGGTATGGTCTCCGACAAGAGCTTCCGTAAAAGATAAAACTTCAGGAGGAGTCATAAACGAACCACTCGCTACCAAAAATGAAACAATATCCATATTAGAATATCTTTTGGAGGAAATATCATTCACAATGGCACTATACTCACCAGAGCTTAAAATATTACCGGCAATTTTTCTTTTGATAGAGGCTAAGCTTGGCGGTGGGGCAGAAATGGTTATAGAAACATTGGCGCCTTCGGGCAAATTAATACACTCAAATGCCTCATTATTCAAACCAATTTCATTGGGTTTTACAATGTTTTCATCATCAACAACCTGTAAAAATGCAAACACAGGTTTCACGCCACCGTGAATTTCTATTTTGGTTAAGGATCGAACATCATCAATCTTATATGCCTCACAATCTTTGTGAACGTAGGCTAAATTTTCATTAAATGAACTTATGGCTATGTGTTTTAAGTTGAGCATATTTACCCCTATCTTTTTTTAGAATATCAAAGATTATGTCACACAATCTTTAACAAACCCTAAACAAGCTGAAGCCACAAACGTGGGACGTTTTACCTATCAGTTGGATGCCGTACAGGCGGTGCCTTAATACCGCGTTGCTCTCTCTATACTTGGCGGAGCGAAAGTGTTTTGTATGAAATATGAGAGGAGCAAACAAACATAGAACACCTAGATTCATCGAATCGTGAGAAAGATTCACTTTTTTTTAATTAAAGGGGGCTAAAAAGTCTTGTTAGAGGATAAAAAAAGTGATATATTATATTGAATATGCGTAGTTATGTGAACTCAGCATGAGGGACATGGTTATGATGAAAACGAGGGAATTTTTATTATGTTTTTCAGCGTTGCTGTATTCAAGCACCGCTTTGTCTGCTGTCGATATATCCGGAAAAACAAAAGTTGAGGTCGGTAC
>CALXWC010000024.1 GCA_944392265.1 uncultured Alphaproteobacteria bacterium
GACAGATTGGTTATCTTGTCAGAGGAGTGATAACGACGAGGAGAAGATTAACAATCGGAGTGACCGAAGCTTTAAGCGAGAAGAATCCCTAATGCTGCGCCATAAAAAGGGCCTACAAAAGCGGGCTTTTTTATCCGGCAGGGTTGCTGAGATTATAAGAAGTTGCCTATGTTAAGCTCATTTTTAATCAAATACAGCGTATATTTTTTCCCAAAAATGTTTTCTTTGTTGTTTGAAAGCAAAATGCTTGAATAATAAAAAATTAAATAGTGTTAAAACAGATAATATAATAGCCTGCGCTATATAGGGATTGCCTCCCATTTTTTGAACAGATAACCATAAAAATATTGAGTTTATTATATAACTGAAACTCAATATTCCGGTTGATTTTAAATATTCTTTTATATGGTTTCCTTCAGTAGCAAAAACTAAAAATTTGTAGCCGATGAAGGCTGTGAAAGATGATAAAAACCAAGATAAAAATAAATTAAACTGATAATGTTCTGTATAATTGAGCATTAAGATAAAAAATATTAAATATTTTATCAAAACATTGCAAATGGCAATGGTTAAATATCTCCATCTCTCATCTATTTCAAACCAGTGGTCAATATATGTTTTTTCTTTTAATAACCAGTCTTTAATTTGTTGAAAAATCATTTTTTTACTCTTTTTTGTATTGCCTTTAATAATTATATATTATCTCTTTTTTGTATTTTTCAAGATGGATATTTTTTATTGTAAATTAAAATTATCTATTTATACTTTTACTCTAAAAATAATTATTATGAATATATTAACTTTAAAATTTACCATTATGAAAACAAAAGAAGATGTTCTGGAGATGTTACAAGATTATGGATTAAAAGCTGTTATTTTTAATCCGATTCAGGAAGGAACATGGGTATTCCGAACTGAAATGGTGCCGTCGCCGACTCAAAATATTGATACGCGTACGGAAATTCAATACAAACTTGAACGTACGGCAGTATGGTATAAAAATTGGCTAACGGTTTATACCGAAATTCCACAAGATTGTCTGTCTCAATTCCGACATATAGTGGATAACGTCTGTGATGATGAAAAAATCAATTTTATACCGTTTTGGGTTTGTGCACGAGAAGATTTATCTGCTAAACAAATCTTAGTCAGAGCAAGATTTGGCCGTCCGGCAAAGAAAAGAATCCTTAATAAAATTTGTTGGTTAATGCAGCTGAAATTTGGTATCTTTTGCCAAAACGTTTCTAATAATGAATTCATCATTGATTACGATGCTCCGGTAGATACCGCAGAAGTTCAGAAACTATGGGAGCAGGAAGAAAAGAAACGACAGTATGCGCGCATATGCAGCAAACTTTCCAGAAAGTTTGAAATTCCGTATGGCAATGTCATAGCTCTGGGCACAGATGAAGCTTTGTTGAAAAAATACAAGCGAAGCATGAGGAGAGCTGCAGGTTTAATTGCCGCACAAGAAGAAAGCGAAAAGACACTTTTGTATTTTCAAATTTTCCGCGGAAACAAAGAAACAAAAGAAAAAGCCATTAAAAGTCTGGGAATTGAAATCGGTGAGGCCGATATCATGAAAATAGATTTCTTTGAACTTGAAGATGCTTTTCAATAGCCTTCGTATAAACAAAAACACGCTGAATTTTTGCGTTCAGCGTGTTTTTTTGTGTTTTAATATCTTTAGGCAACAATATTGCAGATTTTGTTTGGAACAACAATAATCTTTTTAATTTCTTTACCTTCAAGTTGGCGTTTGACATTTTCAACAGCCAAAGCTGCAGCCTCAACATCAGGACGAGGAGCATCTTTTGGCATGGTGATAGTGCCACGAACTTTACCGCAAATTTGGACGGCAATGGTGACTTCATTGTCTTGAGCCAACTTAGCATCACCTTTAGGCCAAGCTTCGGTAATGATTAAGGTTGTTTTGCCCATACGAGCCCACATTTCTTCTGCCAAGTGCGGTGTGAACGGAGAAAGAAGTTTGAGCAATGTCAAATACATTTCTTCAGGAATTTTTTCCATAGAGCTCATATAGTTTACATATTCCATCAAAGATGAAACAGCGGTATTAAACTTCATTTGGTCAATACGCTCGGTAACATCTAAAATGCATTTGTGCATTGCGCGCAAGTCTTTTTCAGAAGCTTTAACATCGGCAACCTTTTTGAACAAACCATAAACTTTGTTTACAAAACGATAAACACCCATCAAGCTTTCTTCAGACCACATAGCTACTTGATCGAAAGGTCCGATAAACATTTCATACAGACGGAATGTATCGGCACCATAAGCATCGACAATATCATCGGGGTTAATTACATTGCCGCGAGATTTAGACATTTTCTCGCCGTTTTCTGCCAAAATCATACCATGAGAGGTACGCTTGTTATAAGGTTCGTTGGTTGGAACCAAACCGCAATCGTGTAAGAATTTGTGCCAGAAACGAGAATATAATAAGTGCAAGGTGGTGTGTTCCATACCGCCGTTGTACCAGTCTACATTCATCCAATAATCCAAAGCTTCTTTAGAGGCAAATTCTTTTGAGTTGTGTGGGTCACAATAACGCAAGAAATACCAAGAAGAACCAGCCCAGTTTGGCATGGTATCGGTTTCTCTTCTGGCATGTCCACCGCATTTCGGACATTTTGTATTGAGCCAATCACCAGCTTTAGAAAGTGGAGATTCACCTTCATCATTGGGGTGAAAATCAGGAACTTCAGGCAAGGTTAACGGTAATTCAGATTCAGGAATCGGCTGCCATCCGCATTTTTCACAATAAACCATTGGAATCGGCTCACCCCAATAGCGTTGACGAGAAAATACCCAGTCACGCAATTTGAAGTTTACCTTGGGTTTTCCGAATCCGTTTTTGATAGCATAATCAGTAGCAGCTTTCATGCCGTCTGCTTTATTCATGCCGTCTAAAAAGCCGGAATTAATATGCGGACCGTCTTCTTCAAAAGCTTTTTCTGAAATGTCACCGCCATCCAAAACTTGAATAATCGGCAAATTAAAGGCTTTTGCAAAGTCATAGTCGCGTTGGTCATGTGCCGGAACAGCCATAATGGCGCCCGTGCCATAGCCGGTTAATACATAGTCAGAAATAAATACTGGGATTAAATCTCCGGTAAATGGGTTTTTGGCCTTAATACCTTTGAGCTCTACACCAGTCTTGCTGTCATTCATGGTTCTTTGCAAGTCTGACTTTTTAGCGGTTTCTTCAACATATGCTTTGATTTCATCAGCGTTTTCAAACTTATCCATCAATTCTGCAACAAATTGATGCTCCGGTGCCATAACCATGTAGGTTACGCCAAAAGCAGTGTCCGGACGAGTGGTGAATACGGTTAATTTGCGGTCTAATGAATTGCCGTTGTTATCGGTTAAAGCAAAGTCAAGTTCAGCACCTTCAGAACGACCAATCCAGTTGATTTGTTGAGATTTTACACGGTCAATAAAGTCAACATCTTTCAAATCATTAATCAATCTGTCAGCATATTTGGTGATGGCAATCATCCATTGTTCTTTGTTTTTGCGAACAACTTGCGCACCGCAACGTTCACAGCAACCGTTAACTACTTCTTCGTTGGCCAAGCCTACTTTACAACTTGGGCACCAGTTAATGGCGATTTTGTCTTTGTAAGCCAAACCTTTTTCAAAGAACTTAATGAACATCCATTGTGTCCATTTATAATATTCAGGGTCACAGGTGGAAATGCATCTGTCCCAGTCAAAGCTGAAACCTAAAGATTTTAACTGACGGGTAAAGTTTTCAATGTTGGCTTTGGTGGAAACAGCCGGATGCACACCGGTTTTAATGGCATAGTTTTCAGCCGGCAAACCAAACGCATCAAAACCCATTGGGTATAAAACATTGAAGCCTTGCATGCGTTTTTTACGAGAAATAACGTCCAAAGCCGTATAAGAACGTGGGTGGCCAACGTGTAAACCGGCACCTGATGGGTAAGGAAACTCTACCAAAGCATAGAATTTTTCTTTGTTTTTATCAATTTCTACTTTGTAGGCTTTTTCTTTATCCCAGATGGATTGCCATTTTTTTTCAATGGCTTTGAAGTTGTAACGGTCTTCAAGTTTCCATTCTTTTGACCATTCATCAAAGCTTTTGCCGTTGTATCTGTCGCAATTTTCACACATTATTTTTATCCTAAATTAAAATTATTGATTGAAACTTTTTTGATATAATTGTTTGGCTTTTTGTAATATGGATAATTCTACAATTTGAGCCATTTTCGGGGAAAGTTCTTCTTCGTTCCATTGTCCGTCAGCCAAATATGCCTTATAGCCTTTAACACTGATGACATCTGAGCGTAGTTGAGGAGAGCTGATGTAAACTTCTAATTTGTATCTTTCTTTAGCCTGAGAGCAAGATTGATACCAATCGGTAATAATTATTCCTTTTCGGCGGTCTTGCTGGATGATTTTCATAAAATTAAGCTTGTATAATGATGCTTGCCAAAGATATATGTTGGCCTCATTGTCTTTTTGACTTTGTTCACCGGTTTCAACAGCTTTGGAATCCACAAACGGAATGTGGCTGCAAGCATTTAGAAAAACAAGCGAAATCAATGCTAAGTAAAGAGTTTTCATCAATTTTTCCTTAAGGTCTTTTTTAAATTAATATAAAACTATAATAATTTTATTGAAAACACAATAGACTTAATGCAAAACTTTCACTACAATAGCTTAAATTTTATTGCATGTTTTTTGAGGACAGATAAAAATTATGACAGATGCACGCGAAATTGCTTTTGAAATGATTAAAAACACGCTTGAACAGAAAATGTTTTTGGCAGATGTTAAAGCTAAAAATCAGAATCTGGATGCTCAAGATAATGCTTTTGTGAATATGCTTGTGTTAACCACGTTCAGACATTTGACGTATATTCAAAAAATATTGCGTCAATTTATCAAAAAAAAGCTCAATGCCGCTGCTCAGGATAGTAAATATATATTCTATTTGGCATGTTGTGAAATTTTGTATCTGGATACGCCTGATTATGCCGTGCTGAATTCTTATGTTAATTTAGCTAAGAAAAAAACAGATAAATATGTGTCCGGTTTTGTAAATGCCGTGTTGCGCAATGTTTGCAAACAAAAAGCGAATCTGAAAAAAGAAGATGACGGTAGCTTTTTTTCAAATGAGTTTTTCCATATTTTGAAACAAAATTATGGTAAAAAAACTATTCAAAAAATTCAAAAAGCTTCCGTACAAGAGCCAAGTTTGGACATCAGCGTTAAAGAAGATGCTCCTCTTTGGGCGCAAAAATTGAATGCCGAGCTTTTGCCTTCTCAAACTCTGCGCTTGAAAAATAACGGCAAAATTACCGAACTTGCCGGATATCAGGAAGGAAAGTGGTGGGTGCAAGATTTTTCTGCAGCCTTGCCGGTTAAGTGTTTGAGTAATTTGAACGGTAAAAAAGTTTTAGATATGTGCGCTGCACCGGGAGGTAAAACCGCTCAACTTTGTGCGCTGGGTGCAGATGTGACAGCTTTAGACGTGTCTGCTTTAAGATTGCAAAAGCTACAAGAAAATATGAACAGACTTGGTTTTAATCCCAAAGTCATCTGTCAAGATGCTTTGGTTTATATGGATGAGTTTAAACAAGAGCCATTTGATGTGGTTTTATTAGATGCGCCATGTTCTGCTACGGGAACTTTGCGTAGACATCCAGAATTGGTGTATATTAAAAGAGAAAAAGATGTTGAAAAACAAGCTCAACTGCAAGAAATGTTTTTAGATAAAGTTTCTCCCTTGGTTAAGAAAGGCGGTATTTTGCTTTATTGCACTTGCTCTATTGCCAAAAAAGAAGGAGAACAACAAATAAATGCTTTTTTGGCAAAGCATAAAGAATTTAAGATTATGCCGATTTCATCTAAAGAATTATGCGGAGATGAAACTTTAGGAGAATTAATTACGGAAGAAGGTTTTATCAGAACATTGCCGTTTTATATGGAAAAGTCAGGCGGAATGGATGCCTTTTTCGTTGCTCGTTTAAAAAAGGAGGCGTAAATGTTTTTTAAAAAACACCATCCTCAAGAAGAAGTTCAGATTTTAGAAACTGAAAAGCCGGTTTATATATTGGGCAATGGTGCATTGGCTCTGTTTTTAGCGGCAAGGGTTCAGAATGCAGGAAAAAAAGTGTTTTTGTTGACACCTTCGGCGCCTGTCGATTTACCGCAATTCGTGGAATTTTCTTTGAAAGAGGAATATAATTTACAAAAGAAGCAATTGAAGATTCCAATGATATCTCATGTTCATTATGAACCGGAGTGTTTTATTGTGGCCAGCGATTATTGTAACTTAAAATCTCATCTAACATTGCTTCCCAGTAAACGTTATCCTCATATTCCGCTGGTGTGTTTTAATTGCTTGCAATCGTTTGATATTTTACGCCCGATGATGGGAGAAAATTTTGTTCGTGCTTATTTTAAGGGGTATTTGTTTTATAAATCAAGCACTTTATTGGCCTGCGGTTCTCAACCGGAATTAGTCTTTTCAACTAAAGAAGATTTGTTGCCTGAAGTTAAAAACTTTGTAGAGGCAACTGAGTTGAAGGTTCAAGAAAATGAAAATGATTTATATAATTTTTGGACTGAAAACGCACCTTTTATGGCCGCTTATTTAACTTTATCCCCCAAACAACATATTTCAGAATTGTTATCTGCTTCTGAAAATAAGCAAAAAATTTTATCTGTTATTCATGAATTATCCCAATTGGCAAAATCAGATAATGTAAAACTAAATGAAGATTATATGATTAGACAGTTGATTGATACGCCTCGAAATTTTTATCATAAAGAAACTATTGTCGGTCGTTTGGAACAAACAACTTTGTTGGATTGTTATTATAATTTGTTGCTCTCTAAAGCCAGAAGCGCAAAGTGTAAAATTCCTGTCGTGTCAAAATTGGTTAAAGAAAATTATGATGCTTTGTTAAGTCAAAATTGATAATTTGGCTTATAAATCATTATTGATGCTTGAAGAAAATTTGAAAACAAGATATAAAATTAAAAAGATTAAATATATGGAATGACAAAATGACACAACACCTTCTTCTTATGCTGACTATTTTTTTGCTTTCTTTTGCCGTTAGTTATATCGGTTTCTTATTTGTTGTAAAAAAACAATCTTTTCAAATGGAGCGTATTGCTCATGAAAGTACGGTTTTTGTCTTTGCTATTGCTTATGGATTGGCTTTTGTTCTGACAAATTTCTTTGGTTATAGTATAGATGATTTTGTTGTGCATTTGGCCGTGTGGAAATTTTGGTCTCTATTGGTTTTGTTTTTTGTTTTGTTAGGGGCTGATTTCTTATTTAAGAAAGATTTATTTTTTTCTCTTTGTTTGTTATCTTTATGCCTTTGTGGCGCATTCTTGTTGCCGGAATCTTATTTAGCTTCAGAAGATAAGCTTCTATTTATCTTGCTTCGTCTCGGAATTGGCTTCGCTTGGTTTGTCTTGGCTTATTTTTGGTTCTTGTTTAACGGAATTAGCGGCTATTTCGGAGGATATAATATTGTTATTTGCTTAAGCCTAATCTTTTTGGGCGTGTTGGGCGGTATGCCAGTTTTTTATGCCTTTTTAGCGACAGGCTTATTAGCAAACCATATTGCTTTTTTGATTTTTAACTGGTATCCATCAAAAATCTTTTATTCTAATAGAACTTGTCAGATTATTGGTTTCGTTTTAGGCGGAATTTTTGTTTATACCTGTCCTGAAAATTTATTACCATGCCATTTGATAATCTTGTCTTTTTTCTTGGTTGAACTTTTGTTGGTTTTGATTAAGAAAGTTTTGTTTAGAGATAGATATCAAAATATGCAAACTAACTGTATTTATTATCAAGCTCACATTTCAGGTTTGATGGAAGAAGATGTTTGTTTCTCGTTGTTGCGTGCGCAATTGTTGTTGGTGGTTTTTTGTTGCTTCCAAATATATATGCCAACCACATATACTTTGTTTTTGATTTCTTTGGCTTTTGCTCTTTGGTATTTGCATAAACTGCAAAACTGGAATGAGGAAGAAAAAACTTTTGAAGATCTTAAAGAAGATTTGAAACAAGATTATGAAAATATAAAGAATCTTTCAGGCAAGGAATAAAATGAAACTTCTTGAAAAAATAATTGGCGTGTTTTCTAAAAACAAGAAAGATCCGGAGGCGGATTTTCCTTTTGATGAAAATGCGTTAATGAAATTTCGAGTTGTGGTGGTTGAGTTTTCTGACAGTGTTGAAAGCAGAAGCGGGGAGCTTATTGCTCAGAAGTTAAAAGAAAAAGATGTCTTAGATGTTGTGTATTTTGATGAAATCTTTTCTAAAGATTTTTTGAATTTTGATGCCAGAAACCTGTTCGATTTGATTGACAAAGGACAAAGTATCTTAGAAAAAACACAAGCAGATGTTTTGATTTGGGGATATCGCGAAGCTGATAAAATCAGAATTAATTTTCAAAATTCTAAACAATATGAAAAAGAAGATAATGCCTTTATTTCTTTGATGGATAGTTTTTATATTCCGGCAGATTTGACGCAAAAAAAACAAGACTTTCCTCAAGCCTTGAGCAACTTGATTTACGGTGCGGTTATCAGCGCCATTAATCCGCATAACAAAGAAATGCAAATTCAGAAAAAATATCTCTTAAAAAAGATTATTAGTCTTTTATCTCAAGATAATTCTGCTAAAACACTTTCTATTGAATATTTGCCTTATATTATGAATTTGTTGGGAATTATATATTTAAGTTATGCTTATGACAGAGGTGAGGGACAAGATTATAAAATTGTGAAAAATCTTTTTGATACTGCCTTAAAACATCAAGATTTGATTAAAAATCCAGTTCATCTGGGTTGTATATATAATCACTTGGGACAACTGTATGATGCATCCGGTGAATATTCTCCCAGAAAGCCGATTAATCATTTGAAAAATGCTATCAGTTATTTTCGTTATGCGCAAAAATATTTGACCAAATACAACAACCCGTATGATTACGGTTATATTTCATATAAATTATCTCATCTTTTTTATACTTTTTGGCGCCAAAAAGAAGATATTCAGGCTTTAAGAGATGCTGTATTTCAGTTGAGAGAAGCTGAAAAAATTTATACTTATGCATTATTTCCGGAGTTTTGGGCTAATATTCAAGGAGAGCTTGCTCATATGCTTTCTTTGCTTGGAAATTTTGGTAAAAGTGAAGATATTTCCGAGTTGGCCATTGCTTGTTATAAAAACAGACAAAAGGTTATTACCGAAAAAAGAAACCCTTACGAGTGGGCGCAAATTCAGATGAATATTGGCGAAATTTATTATTATTTGGGCAAAAATGCTCAAGATAAACCTCTGTTGGAAGAGGCGTTGGAATATTTTCACGATGCTTTGTATGTGTTTGAAAATATGAAAAAAGATGATGATGCCAAAAAAGTTTCTAACGAAATTGCGCGAACTCGTCATAATCTCAATCTTTTATAAGCAAGGGAGAAAACAATGAATAATCTTGAAAAATTAGCAAAACTTTACGGTATTTCTTCAGATTATTTGGATGTTGATAAGAATATTCATTATACCACAAATGAGGTTAGAAAATTTTTCTTGCAAAATTTGGGAGTCCCTTGCCAAAGCGAAGAGCAAATTTTAGAGCAAATAAATTTGTTTGAAAAACAACAATATGAAAGCGGTTTGGATGCCGCTTATGCTTTTTTTGATAATGAAAAAGATAAAAAAATTAAGTTCTATTATCCGGTAGCTAAAGCTCAGGAAACATTATCTTATCAGATAAACGCCGAAGACGGAAAAGTTTATCAAGGTAAGATAAATTTGGCACAAGAAAAAGCTATTGAGACCAACAATGTTGATGGACAAGAATATTATACATATATGCTTGACTTCCTGCCGGATTTGCCCATGGGCTATTTTGATTTAACTCTTGTTTCAGAAAGCAATAAATTTTCTGCCTTTTTGATTATGGCACCGCAAAAGTGTTTTTTGAAAGAAGGAATGGAAGAGGGACAATTCCATTGTTATGGCTTGGCAGCACAACTTTATGCTTTGCGCTCAAAACAAAATATGGGTGTTGGTGACTTTGGTGATGCCGAAGCGCTTATTCCGCTTTTGGTGAAAAATGGTTGTGATGTGTTGGGCTTGAGCCCATTGGGTATAACTTCTCCGCAAAACAGAAGAGATGTTTCTCCTTATCGTGCCTTAAACAGATGTTTTGTTAATTATTTATATTTGGATTTGAAAAAAGAACCTGATTATCAAAACTCTCAGGAAGTTCAGTCTTTTGTAAATAATCCGGATGTGCAAAGCGAGATTAAAAGACTACAACAGACCAATATGGTGGATTATTATACCGTCTTTCAGCTAAAGACCAAAATTTTGCGCTTGATGTATGCACATTTCAAGAAACAAAACTCAAGAAAAGATGCTTTTGAAGCTTGGAAAAAATCAAAGGGAAAATCTTTATATAATACCTGTTTGTTTGAAGCTTTGTTAGAAGCCAATAGTGATTCAGATTATGCTAAAGACTGGCGCTTTTGGGCAAATAATTATGATGATATTCATTCTTTTGAAACTCAAAAATTTGCGCAATCACATCAAGATGAGATGGACTTTTATGCTTATTGCCATTGGTTGGCGGCCATGCAGTTGGATAAGCTTGCCGAAAGCTGTAAAAAAGCCGGTATGAAAATTGGTCTTTACTTGGATGCTCCTATCGGAGCTTCTGCCAGCGGTGCAGAAATTTGGCAAGAAAAAAATGTTTATGCCGAAAATATGGGTGTTGGCGCTCCTGTTGACCCAATGTGTCCTAAAGGACAAAGCTGGGGTTTTGCGCCGTATCATCCTTTGGAAATCAGAAAAAATAAATATCGTTCGTTTATTGAGCTTATTCGTGAGAATATGGCTTCGGCTCAGGCTTTGCGTATTGACCATGCAATGGGCTTGATGCGTTTGTTTTGGGTTTATTATGTGCCGAATAATCCGGTTGTCCAAGGGGCGTATGTCTATTATAACATGAAAGAAATGGTGGCTATTCTTTGTTTGGAAAGCCACAGAAGCAAGTGCTTGGTTATTGGTGAAGATTTGGGTACCGTGCCTGATGGTTTTAGAGAATATATGGCCGAACATGGTTTGATGTCAAATAAAGTTCTGTTCTTGGAAGCAGATAAAGAGGGCAATTATTTTGCTCCTGATGAGTATGGCTATTTGGCATTGGCTCAAACCACAACGCACGACCAAGCAACGGCTCATGGTTTTTGGCTTAATGCGGATTTAGAATCTTTTGAAAAATGTAATTTGTTTGTGAGTGCAGAGCAAAAAGAAAAAGCCTTTCAAAACAGGCAAAAAGAAAGAACTTTGCTTACAAAAGCCTTTATTAAAGAAAATGTTTTTGTTTCAGATGAAGAAAAACAATGTGCGCTAGATTCACTTGACGGTCATATGGTGCCTAATAATATTGAAAAGGCATTTACAACATATGTGGCTCGTTCTAAAAGCGCTATTTTCTTGCAAAGATTTGAAGACGTATATAAGCAAGTGGAGATGGAAAATATTCCAGGGACGATTTTTGAATATCCAAACTGGCGTATAAAATCTCCGATGAATATTGAAGAAATTGACACTGATAAACATTTTGCAGAGATATTTGATTTGATTAAGAAGGTTCGTCCATGAGACAGTTTTATCCTTGTATTTTACTCTTGATTTCTAATGTGTTTATGACTTTTGCTTGGTATGGGCATTTGAAATTTAAGAGCGCTTCTTTGTGGCTGGTGATTTTGGTTAGCTGGGGAATTGCTTTTTTTGAATATATTTTTCAAGTTCCGGCTAATAGAATAGGACATGATTATTTTTCGGCAGCACAGCTTAAGGTTATGCAAGAGGTTATTACCATAATTGTCTTTTGTGTATTTTCTATTTTTTACCTTAAAGAAGGAATTAAGTGGAATGAGTTGGTGGGTTTTGCCTTGATTGTGTTAGCAACCTTTTTTGTCTTCCACGAATGGAAGTAAAAAAACATTGCCTTGATGCAGAATTATGGTAAAGTGGCGAAAGATTTGGTTTTTTATTTGGATTTTAAGATGAAAAAAATTTGTTCCCTTTTAGCTGTTTTGTTCTTAACTGCTTGCGGATTTGAACCGCTTTATGTGCAAAAAAAACACGATAATTTGTGGTATTTTAGCGGAGAGTTTGATCGCTCCATTTATTCGGAAATGGCAAAAATTAAGGTTCAAACAATTCCGGAAAGATTTGGACAAGAACTCAGAAATAATTTATTGGATATGTTAACCCCTTTGGGTGCTCCTCGCAAGCCAGAATATAGATTATTTGTTGATCCAGAGCCGATTGAAATTACGCAACAAGCTATGCGTGATGATATTACCGCTACACGAGAAAGAGTTCGCTATAAAGTTAAATATCGTTTGTTATCTGCTCAAGATAATCAGGTTTTGGTATCAGGTGATAGTTTGGCTTATGTCAGCTATGATATTATGGCAAACCCATATTCTACAACTTTTGCTAAGAAAAAGACCCAGACTGATGCTGCCGCAATTATTGCTAATGATATTACGTTGCGTTTGGGGGCTTATTTCCATTCGCGCTTTTCAAAAGGAAATAATCAGTGATATATAAAGCTGCGCAACTGGAAAAATATATAAAGAAACCCGAGCCGCAAATAAAAGCTTTTGTTGTTTACGGTAGTAATGACGGTTTGGTGAATGAAACAGTTAAAAAACTTATTTTAACCGTGTCTAAGGATTTATATGATCCGTTTTGCGTGGCTTATTTAAATATGGATGATTTGAGCTCTGATGTCGGGGCTTTATATGCAGAATATTCCAGCCAATCCTTAATGGGCGGACGTCGAGTTGTGGTGGTTAGAGATGCGGATAATAATCTTACCAAGCACGTGAAAGCAATGTTTGAAAATACTCCTTCTGAAACATTACTTGTTTTATATTCAGCATCTTTGAATAAAAAATCTTCATTGGTGAGCTTGGGTGAAGACAGAGATGATATAGCTGTTGTGGCTTGTTATGAAGATAGGGATGAAGACATATTTTCAACAGCAAGAAGTTTGTTTGTTGAAAATGGTTTTATGATTGGTAATGAAGCTTTGCAACTTTTGTGTGCCAGATTATCTAATGACAGAAAAACCAATTTGGGTGAGCTTGAAAAATTAATGACCTATATGGGGGAGAAAAAAAATATTTCTATAGATGATGTTCAAGCTTGCATCAGCGATCAGTCTAGCTCAACGGGTGATGATGTTTGTTATTATGCCGTTGGCGGACAATCTGACAAAGCCCTAAAAGCATTTAAGAAATTAGTTAATGAAGGAACTGAACCTGTTGCTATTATCAGAGCATTAACAACGCATTTTTATAAGATTTTGACCGTGAAATCTTATATGGAAAAAGGCGAGCCTCTGGATAAGGCTGTATCAAAGCTTGTTCCGAAAATTATTTTCTTTAGAGAATCTTCTTTCAAAAGACAAGTGTCTGTTTGGACCAAGGAAAGAATCTTTTCTGTGATGGAGCTACTTTATAAAGCAGAAAAAGATTGTAAGACAACCAATATGCCAACAGAGGAAATTTGCTCTTATACTTTAATGCAGATTGCTTCTGCGGCGGCAAAACTTTCTAGAATAAGATAAGGGCTGAAACTTTATCAGCCCTTATTTTTTATTTTAATTTATTGGTCTTTTTTGGGTGCAAAAATTAACCAAAGGGCAGATAAACCAACCAAGGAATAAACTATTCTACCAATGATGGTTGTGCCAAAAATAAGAGCAACCAAATCAAGGTTGCCAAAACCAACCAAGCCCCAGTTAAGAGCGCCGATTAATACTAAAATATAAGCAATTTTTCTGATTATATTCATTTTTTCCTCACAAAAATGTTTATTGTTTGTAACAAGTTTGATATATATGGTAAAAAGTTTTTTTCAAGGGTATGTCAAATATGTATAGTGAAAAATTTCAAAAATTTATTGATCTCTGGGTAAATGAGTTTGCTTTGGCCAAAAGCATAGATAAAAAAATTTGCCGTGATAAAGATGGAAATCCGTTGCCGTGGTATACTTATCCGGCAATTGAATACTTAAGCCAATTTGACTATTCTGATAAAAAAATATTTGAATATGGTTGTGGTTATTCTTCAGAATTTTGGGCACAGAGAGCAAAAAAAGTTGTTTCCATAGAAGATAATCCGAAGTATTTTGAGCGCTGGTCACAAGAGTTTTGCTATGAGAATTTGAGTATTCTTTGGCGAGATGAAGGTGAAATTTATGAAAAAGCTATTTTTGAAACAGACGAAAAATTTGATGTGATTGTGATAGACGGAAAAAGGCGTTTTGAATGTGCCGAAGCT
Source organism: uncultured Alphaproteobacteria bacterium (assembly GCA_944392265.1). Classification (GTDB taxonomy): domain Bacteria; phylum Pseudomonadota; class Alphaproteobacteria; order RF32; family CAG-239; genus CAJLXD01. The sequence continues at coordinate 14,398 of CALXWC010000024.1, forward strand.
GCCGTTTCTAAGCTTAATGCCGGTGGTTTAATTATTTTGGATGACAGTGACAGAATAAACACAAGTGCAGAATATGTGAATGCTGTGGAAGTCCTAAAAAAAGCTAATTTATTGCAGGTGGATTTTTATGGTTTTTGCCCAATGAATAATTATACCAAAACCACATCTTTATTCTTTTCTCGTGATTTTAATTTTGCTTCACTCTACAAGGTGCAACCCATTAATGGAATCGGCAATCTTTGGAGTATGGGCAGACGCGCGCGCAAAGATTTTTTCAAAAAATTTGCTTAAATTTTTTCTAAAGGCTTAAGCTATAAATTTCATAGCGGAGTTCATCTAAGCCTTGTTTCTTTTCAGAGCTGGTTGCTAAAACAGAAACATAGGCAGCTGCGTGTTTTTTTACGATTTCTAAGGTTTCTTGCTTCACTTTGTTTAAGGCTTTTTCGCTGATTTTATCTGCTTTGGTTAAAACAATTTGATAAGTTACGGCTGCTTTATCTAACATTTCCATAATTTCTGTATCAACCTTTTTAATGCCGTGGCGCGAATCAATTAAGACAAAAACGCGTTTTAAGTTTACACGACCTTGCAGATAAGCAAAAATCAATTTTTGCCATTGTTTGACCATACTTTCCGGAGCTTGAGCAAAACCATAGCCGGGGAGATCTACAATATGAATTTTATCTGCCAAATTAAAATAATTCAGCTGTTGTGTTCTCCCCGGTGTGTTGGATGTCTTTGCCAAACCTTTTTTCTCGGTTAATGCATTTATGATACTGGATTTTCCAACATTGGAACGACCTGCAAATGCCACTTCCGGCATATCTGTTAACGGCAATTGTTCCAAGTTAGCCACACCAAGCACAAAAGTGCATGGCTGCTTGAAGAAATTCTTTCCGCAAGCTTTTTGTTCTTCGGTATATTCTTCAAGCGTAAAATCCATTAGTCTACTCCATTTTTGCGCATAATTGCTTTTTGTTGGATGATAGAGAGAATATTACTGAAGCTCCAGTAAATAACCAATCCGGCAGCAAAATGTCCGAGCATAAAGGTAAAGATAATCGGCAATAACATAAACATTCTGGCCTGATCTTTGTTGGTGGGCGCAGGGTTGAGTTTTTGTTGAATATACATGGTAATACCCATAACAATCGGCCATACACCAATATCAAAAAATCCGGGAACAGGGAAATGTATGATGCGAGAAATTGTCAACGGATCAGGAGCGGACAAGTCTTTAATCCAACCAATAAACGGAGCGTGACGAATTTCAATGGAAATATTCAAAACCTTGTATAATGAGAAGAATACCGGAATTTGAATAAGCATCGGTAAGCAGCCTGCCGCCGGATTAATTTTTTCTCTTCTATACAACATCATGGTTTCTTGTTGCAATTTCATTTTGTCATTGCCATAGCGTTCTTGCAATTCTTTGATTTTTGGTTGCAACTTTTTCATCTTAGACATGCTGTCAAAAGACTTGCTGGCAACCGGATACATTGCTAAACGCAAGATGGCTGCGAAAGACAAAATTGCCCAACCCATATTGCCAATGATGTGATACAGAAAATCTAAAATATAGAAGAATGGTTTGGTCAAGAAATAATACCAACCAAAATCTACGGCTAAATCAAATTTTTCGATATTGTATTTTTTTGTGTATTCATCAAGCAATTTGATTTCTTTGGCACCGGCAAACATTTTTGTATCATAGCTTGCAACAGAACCACTGGCAATTGTTTGCTCAGGGCCGACAAAGTCAACCTGATACATATTGTTGCCTAAATTGCTGAATTTAACTTTGCTTTCAGCATTGTTGTCAAAGATAAGAGCAGAAAACCAGTAATGGTCTGAAAAACCGGCCCAGCCGCCTTGGGTTTTATAGTCTTCATGTTCTTTGTCTTTTAAGCTAGAGTATTTAATCTCTTCAAGAGAATCTTCTACGACGCCGCTAATTCCCTCGTGAATAATGCTTTTTCCAGCAGCTTTGGTATCATGTTGGCGTCTTAACAAGCCATAAGGATATAAACTGATGGCTTTGCCGGAATTGTTTTCAACATCTTGTTCAATTGTGAACATATAGTCATTATCAACGCTGATTTTTCTGATAAAGCGAATACCTTGACCGTTGTTCCACTCTAAAACAATCGGGCTTTGCGGCGTGAGTTCTTTGCCTTTAACTTGCCAGATGGTTTCACTGTTTGGCAAGCGGAGTGTCTTGTCATTAGATATCCAGCCAAAGTCAGCAAAATATGCATTTGCACTTTTTGCAGGATTAAATAATTCTACATCGGCGCTGTCTTCAGCCAAAGTTTCTTTGTATTTATCTAAGTAAAGTTCATCAAATCTGCCGCCTTTAACACGGATGCTTCCGAGTAAAGACGGACTTTTAATTTGAATGCGATGATCTTTAGCCAAAATTTCTTGTTTGTCTTTGGGTTCTTCATTAAAGACAATGGTTTCTTCTTCATTTTTATTTTCCACATTTTCAATGCTTGGTACTTCTTGTTGCGGAGCAACTTTCTTTTGCGGAAACAGTAAGTTTGATACAAAAATTACGATAATTGATGCAATAACCGCAAGGTATAAGGCTTTAATTTCATCTTTCATTCTTTTAAACTTCCTTTAATTAACGTCATGCTTGAAAGTTTTTTCAAAATTATGGCGTTTATTCCTAATTAATTTTTCATAATTTAGTGGATTTCTTTTCTTAAAGCAAGGATTTATCTTTTGTTATGCTTGCTTTTCTTGTTTTGTATCGGCGGAACAGGGTCATAGCCGCTGCCGCCCCATGGATGGCATCTTAAAATTCGTTTAGTACCTAAGTACAGACCTTTCAAAATTCCATGTTTTTGCAAGGCTTCTATCATATATTGAGAACATGTCGGTTGGTAGCGACAAACTCCGGGGCAAAGCGGAGATAAAAACTTTTGATAAAATCTTACCAATAAAATTAAAATTTGTTTGATGATTTTGCTCATTTTTTTAGTTGCTTTTGTTCTAACAGAGCATTGACTTGTTCCAAAGCTTTTTGCATGCTCTCTTTGAGTTTTGCAAACTCGCAGGAGGCTGTGTTATAGCGTCCGATTAAAACATAATCGGTGTTCGCTTTGGCTAAAGTAGGGAAAATTTCTCTGGCGGCGGCTCTTAATCTTCTTTTGGTGCGATTTCTGATATGAGCTTTGCCGATTTTTTTTGTGGCGGTATAACCTAGTTGACAGCTATTGTCTGGTGCAGATAAACTTTGAGCCGCCTGAAGGATTAAGCCGGATGTAACCACCTTTAATCCTTTTGAGGCGACTCTAACGAAATCTTTTCTCTTTTTTAAGATAAAAACTTCTACCATAACGGTTCCAAATTAGGCTGAAAGTCTTTTACGACCTCTTGCACGACGTGCTGCCAAAACTTTGCGTCCGCCTTTGGTTTCCATACGGGTACGGAAGCCGTGACGACGAGCTCTAACCAATTTGCTAGGTTGATAAGTACGTTTCATTTTATTTTCTCCGGTTGATGGTGGATTTTTCCACCAGTTGTTATTGATTATTTAAAGGCTTCTGTACTTATTTGAAGCCTCTCGGAATTATGCCTTAATATTTAAGACATTCGTTTTATAAATTCAAAACTTGTTCTTGTCAACAAAAAAGGACTTAATCTTTATAAATTAAGTCCTTGTTTTGATTGTTTTTACTTATTTTTTATTAACGTCTGTCACCCATCAATCTTAAAAGGTAGATAAACATATTAATAAAATCCATATAAAGGTTTAAGGCACCCATGATGGCTTTTTTGCCCATGGTTTCTTCTGTGTCAGCCGCACTGTAAATGTTGCGGAATGTTTGAACATCATAAGCGGTTAAGCCCGTGAAAATCAAAACACCAATGATAGAAACGGCATAGCTTAAACCTTCACTTTGGAAAAAGATATTAATTAAAGACGCAATGAGTAATCCCCATACACCCATAATCAAGAAAGAGCCCATTCCGCTTAAGTCTTTTTTCGTGGTGTAACCATAAAGGCTCATACCGCCAAACATGGCCGCAGTGGTTAAAAAGACGCGGGCAACACTGGCTCCGGTGTAGGCTAACAAAATCGGGGTTAAAGAAATACCCATTACAACGGAAAAGCCCCAGAACATGCCTTGTACTTGAGTTAAGGTACCTCTTTGCACAACAGAATTAAAGGCAAAAACCATAATTAACGGTGCAAATAAGAATAACCAACCTAAAGCACTCATGCTTACGCCTTGTGCACTAACGTTGAAAAATAAACGAATGAGCGGTGTGTTGGCAACCAAATAAGCGCTCAATGCGGTCAAGCATAAGCCGGCGCACATGAAGTTATAAATTTTAAGCATATATTGGCGCAAACCTTCATCTACTTGCGCTCTTGCTTGTACATTTACTCTTGTTTCCATATCTGTTTTTCTCCTGTTTAAATGTTCTGATAAAAATATAGGGTGTCTTGTCTAAAAAATCAAGCACCCTATTCGTATATGTATAATTCTTTGCCGTGGATTTTGAGCCATTCTTTGCCCGCTTGCGCTTGGTCATATAGGTTAAAAACACATTCCCAAAAGTCTGATGAATGGTTTTGATGCAAAAGGTGAGAAACTTCATGCGCAATTAAATAATCAATTACAAAATCAGGCGCTAAAACAATTCGCCAATTGTAGTTGATGTTTTCTAAAGTAGAGCAACTTCCCCAACGAGATTTTGTATCTTTTATTGTGACGCTATTGACATGACAGCCGATTTTTTTTGCCATTTGTTTGGTCTTTTTTAAGAGTTCTTTGGCGGCTGTTTTCTTGCAAAAATCACATACACGACGATGGAAAAATTCTCTTGCGCCGGAAACAATGATTTTATCTTCTTCTATTTTTGCTCCGCATCTTTTTTCCGGACAATGTAGCAATGTGTATTTTTTGCCCATTAAAGAGATGGTTTCTTCAGGTTCAAATTTTTTGGATGGGGGAAGTTTTTGCAAACTTTCTTTAATCCAGTCTTGGTGCAAGAGCACAAAATCTAATGCTTTTTTTGAACTGCAACGATTGGGAATGGTTAAAACAGGCTTTTTTTCTTTACTGTCAATCCTTAAGGTCAGGCGTTTTGCCTGTGAGGATTTTATTATTTTGATATCAAACCCAAGTTGTTGATTGATATCAAAGATCTTGCCAGTTAATAACGTAATTTTCATAGTCTTCTATTCCCGTTTCAGATACGGTTTCGCGTCCTTGTAAAGACATTTTGGCATCATGCACGCTCTTGGCTTTTCCGGTGATTAACGGGTGCCAGTCAGGCAAGTCATAGCCGTTATCTAAGAGCCAATAGGCGCAAGTTTTGGGTAACCAACGCGGCTTTTCTCTGATGGCGGCCAAGTCAATGTCTCGGCAATCAGGAACTTTTTCAAAACGATGCTCATAGATGCGGCACAAACAGTTCTTGCAATCTAAGAATCGGCAGCGCGTGTTGGTAAATTTAATCTTGCCCTTAATTTCAATTTTGTTCAAACAACATTTTCCGCAACCATCACAGAGCAATTCCCATTCTTCTTTGCTCATTTCTTCCAGCTTTTTCTTTTTCCAAAACTCAGGTTCGAATCGGTCAAGATTATCAAAGCGGCTTTGCGGATCATATTCTTCTGAAGCAAATGTTTTGTTATCTGAACTCATGGCTCTTCATCCTCTAAAATATGGTCTTCCCATTCATCTTCGGGAACAAGAGCTTCTGAAATACAGCGGTTTTTAATGCTGTGTTTTGCTTCTAACGGTTTTCCCGTAACTAACGGATGCCAAGGCGGTAAAATGCCTTTTTCAGATAACCAACGGTAAGCGCAATTTTTTGGCATCCAGCTGATTTTATCAACATTATCCTTATCTAGTTTTAAGCACTCAGGCACGAGTTTGCAGCGGTTTTTATATTCCGTGCAGGTGCAGTTTTCATGGTTAAAATAGCGACAAACCAAATCAGTGTAATAAACCTCATCGCTGTCTTCATCTTGCAATTTTATCAGACAGCAGCGACCGCAACGGCAGCAAATGCTTTCCCATTCTTCTTCTGAAAATTCAGACATTTTTTTGTGTCGCCAAAAATCTTTTGTCATTATTCGGCTCCGATTTGGTCGGGTAGGTATTCTTCTTTAGCCAGGTTGCCAAACTGAGTAAATTCGCCGTTCCAGAAAAGTTGAATTGTTCCGGTGGAACCGTGACGGTTTTTACCGATAATAACTTCAGAGATGTTTTGTGTGGCTCTGACTCGAGCTTCCCATTCTTCATGACGCTTTTGTAAGTGTTCTGGCGTTTCAGAGGCTTTTTGTTGCGGTTCTTCATTTTGCAGATAGTAGTTTTCACGATAGATGAACATAACACTATCAGCATCTTGCTCAATAGAACCTGATTCACGCAAGTCTGACATTAACGGACGTTTATCATCTCTTTGTTCAACACCACGGTTTAATTGGGACAGGGCAATAACGGGCAAGTTTAATTCTTTTGCCAAAATCTTTAATCCACGGGAGATTTCAGATAATTCTTGAACACGGTTTCCTTCATTCTTTTTGCTTCCGCTACCCATAATCAATTGAATATAGTCAATAATGATTAATCCTAAGCCTTTGTTTCTTTTTAATCTTCTGGCTCGTGTACGGATAGCATTAATGTTTAAGCCCGGTGTGTCATCAATGTATAAGGGAATGCTCTCCAATTCGCGGACTGCGGCGGCAATGCGTGTGAATTCGGCATTATCCAACTCACCGGTACGCATTTTATGAGCATTGGTTTGGGTGACGGTGGAAAGGATACGGCTGGCCAATTGGTCAGCAGACATTTCCAAAGAGAAGAATGCAACACCCTTTTTGCTGGGGTCTAAATCTTTGCTTCTGCTCATATAATCTGCAACATTATAGGCAATGTTGGTGGCTAAAGCGGTTTTTCCCATAGCCGGACGAGCTGCGATAATAATCAAGTCTGAATTGTTCAAGCCGCCGGTCTTGTTATCAAGGGCATCTAAGGCTGTCGGCAAGCCTGAAATTTTTCCTTCTTTTTGGTAGGCTTCTTCAATATTGCTTAATGAAATGTTCAAAGCTTCAGCAAAGTCTACAAAACCACCTTGATGTTCTCCTTGGTTGGCTAATTCAAAAAGTTTTTTTTCTGCGGATTCAATTTGCTCCATGGCATCCGAATCGATATCTTCTTTGCTGGCTTCATTGACAATGTCAAATCCGGTGGCAATTAATTCGCGGCGCAAATATTTGTCATAAATAAATTGCGCATAATATTCAGCATTGGTTAAAGGTGTGGCACTGTCTGCCAATTTTATCAGATATTGGTGACCGCCAACTTCGTTTAAGGTTCCTTCTTGCTCAAAATAGTTTTTTAAGGTGATGACGTCTGCAACGTGCCCTCTGGTTATGAGCTTTGAAATAACATCATATACTTTGGCATGAGTCGAATCGGCAAAATGTTGCGGTTTTAAAAATTCTGAGACTTTTTCAAATGCTTTGTTGTTGACTAAAATTGCACCTAAAAGGGCTTGCTCGGCTTCTATGTTTTGCGGAAGTTTGGTTATATCGATTGCAGAGTCCATGTCTTTTTCCTGTTGTTGTTAACAGCCAAAGTTATACTCAAAAAAAAATATAAAAACAAGTATTGATAAAAAAAATACCTTTCTAAAAATGAAAGGTATTTTTTATCTAAACTTTATGAAGCTTTTCTTATTTTGCTTTTGCAATAGTTTTTTTGATTTTGATAGCTTCATCGCTCAATTTGCTGTTTGAGGTGGATTCTAAATAAGCATCCAAACCGCCATTGTGTTCAATTGAACGCAAAGTTTTTGAGCAAACTTTCAATTTGAAAATACGGTTTAATTTCTCACTTAAAAGAGAAACAACTTGTAAGTTAGGCAAGAAACGACGACGTGTTCTATTGTTAGCGTGGCTTACATTGTTACCACTCATAACGCCGGTGCCTGAAATTTCACACTTTTTAGCCATTGTTATTATCCTTAAAATTTATCTTTGAACAGAACTTGTTGCTTGTTAATACCCAGATTTTGCTAATTAGTCAAGAGAAATTTTGAAAAATCGATGTATTTGACGAAAAAATCAAAATTTTTTCTGGCTTATTTGCGTTATCTGTTATAAAAGATTATCTGCTGTTTTGTACCCGTAGCTCAGTTGGATAGAGTATCGGCTTCCGACGCCGAGGGTCGTGGGTTCGAATCCCTCCGGGTACGCCATAAAATAAAAGAGGCTGTTTATCGGCCTCTTTTATTTTATGTTGAGTATCCGCGGAATTTGAACCCACTCGTGGGCTCGCTCTTGCTTGTAATTTCAAGTCTAAAGACTTTCACTAACTGCGCTGCGGTCACTTGACTTGTAACGCTTTATCGGTAGCGTTGCCACTTACCTCAAAGCTAACAAGTCTGCGCCTTTCGTTGAAATAATCTCCGCTGGAGATTATTTCTTCCTCAAGCCCTTCGGGTACGCCATAAAATAAAAGAGGCTGTTTATTAGCCTCTTTTATTGAAAAAATATCTTTATTCTCTAATGAGTGGTGCAGGGGTTTGGCGCTGTTCTTTTTCTCTGACAAAAACATTACTGCTTTCTGTTTTGCCTTGAACTTCAAGCTGAGGATTAACAAAGTTCATATTGCCTCTCTCATAAAAATAAAAGTCACGACGAATAGCGGCTTTATCTTTAATTGAAAGTTCGTTCCACTCTTTTTCACTCATGCCATACGGATAAGTTTGCGGTGCAGAAGAACATGCGCAAGTGATTCCGAGCAACATTAATGCTAATAATTTTTTCATCTTAATCTCTCCTTTAAACTCGTTTTTTCATTATATCTTATTTTCGAACGTTTGAACAGAAAAATTTTTTACTTTTTTTATAAAACAAAATCATTAATTGAATCTTTAGAATCTCGGCGTAAGATTTTTTTATCACGAAAGCGAATCCTATCAAGACTTTGAGGATGCGTGGTATATATTTTTGTTTTAATAAAAAAGGACGTGTTAGATGTTGAGTTTGAAAAAAATTGGTGCTTTTGCTGCAAGTATCGCTTTGATGCTGACAGCTTTTGCCGGTTCAGCTCAAGCTTCTGAAATTGACTTGAATATTCCGATGCTTGATGTTGACTACAATATTTTCGGCTATGCAATAACGGGTTCCCAAATCTTGTTCTATGGTTTGGGAATTTGTTTATTAGGTTTCTTGTTTGGTCTTTATGAATTTATCAAAATTAAAAAACTTCCTGCTCATAAATCTATGCTTGATGTTTCCAATTTGATTTATTCTACCTGCAAAACCTATATGAAACAACAAGCCAAACTCTTGGTTGTTTTGGAAATCTTTATTGCGGCTTGTATCTTTTATTATTTCTATGGTTTGCAAAATACACCGTTATCTAAAGTATTTACCATTTTAGGTTGGTCAATCTTGGGTATTTTGGGTTCTTTTTGCGTGGCTTGGTTTGGTATGCGAATCAATACTTATGCAAACTCTCGTACCGCATTTGACTCCCTTAAAGGTCAAGCTTATTCCGTTATGAGTTTGCCGCTTCGCTCCGGTATGTCTATCGGTGTGATGCTTATTTGTGTTGAGCTCGTAATGATGATTGCCATTTTGCTCTTTGTTTCTCGCGAGAGTGCAGGTGCTTGCTTTATTGGTTTTGCCATTGGTGAATCTTTAGGTGCTTCTGCTTTGCGTATTTGCGGCGGTATCTTTACTAAAATTGCCGATATTGGCGCCGATTTGATGAAAATTATTTTCAAAATTGACGAAGATGATGCCCGTAACCCAGGCGTGATTGCCGATTGTACCGGTGATAATGCCGGCGACTCTGTTGGTCCTACCGCCGACGGTTTTGAAACTTATGGTGTGACTGGTGTGGCCCTTATCAGCTTTATCGTTCTTGGTGCTGGTATGATGTATATGCCGAACGGTGAACTTGCCATGATGCAAAACGGTATTGATATTCAAGCTCGTCTCATCGTTTGGATTTTTGCTATGCGCTTGCTTATGATTTTGACCTCTATGGTTTCTTATTGGTTGAACTCTAAAGTCAGCAAAGCCATTTTCGGTAACAAAAAATCTTTCAACTTTGAAACGCCTCTGACCTCTTTGGTTTGGTTTACTTCCATTATTTCCATTTTGGTTACCTTTGGTGTTTCTTATGTGATGATTGGTAATATGGGTGAAGATTTGTGGTGGAAACTTTCTGTTATCATTTCTTGTGGTACTTTGGCTGCAGCTTTGATTCCGGAATTTACCAAAGCTTTCACTTCTTCAAAATCTAAACATGTTCAAGAGATTGTTAATGCCAGCCGTGAAGCCGGTGC
>CALXWC010000025.1 GCA_944392265.1 uncultured Alphaproteobacteria bacterium
GTTTTACCGTGGTCTACGTGACCAATGGTTCCAATGTTACAGTGAGGCTTATTGCGCTCAAATTTCTCTTTTGCCATTTAGATTTCTCCAAATAAAAAAATTAAAATAAAAAAATAAAATTAGTCAAAATTTTGCTTTTGACAAGGAAGATAGAGTGATGTTGAAAGCAGAAAAATTACAATCTATAAATTTTATGCCTTAACAAAACCACTCTAGGTTCCCGTCAAAAACGAATTTTTATTATGCGTTTTTGGCTTTTACTTTATCAGCAATATCTTTTGGCACTTCAGCATAGTGATCAAACACCATGGTGAATTGCGCACGACCTTGAGACAAAGAACGCAAAGTGTTAACGTAACCGAACATGTTAGCCAATGGTACTTGAGCATCGATAACGCGAGCATTAGCGCGTTGATCCATACCGTTAACCATACCACGACGAGAGTTCAAGTCACCGATAATATCACCCATATATTCTTCCGGAGTAACGACTTCAACTTTCATTACAGGTTCGAGAAGTTTCGGGTTAGCTTGACGCATACCTTCACGGAAGGCAGCACGAGCAGCGATTTCAAAACACATTACGTTAGAGTCAACTTCGTGATATGCACCATCATACAAGGTACATTTTACACCGCTAACCGGATATCCGGCAATAACACCGGCATCCATAGCTGAACGCAAACCTTTTTCAACACCCGGGATGTATTCTTTTGGTACGTTACCGCCAACAACAGTATTTTCAAATTCGAAACCGTTGTAACCTTCAATCGGTTCAAATTTAATTTTAACTTTAGCGAATTGACCAGCACCACCAGATTGTTTTTTGTGGGTGTATTCGATATCGCAAGGTTTGGTAAATGTTTCACGATAAGCTACTTGAGGTTCACCAACATTGCATTCAACTTTGAATTCACGTTTCAAACGATCAACGATAATTTCGAGGTGCAATTCACCCATACCTTTGATGATAGTTTGACCTGAATCAGGATCTGAAGAAACTTTGAAAGACGGGTCTTCCATAGCCAAACGAGACAAAGCCAAGCCCATTTTTTCAACGTCGGCTTTAGTCTTTGGTTCAACGGCCAATTCAATAACCGGATCAGGGAATTCCATGTTTTCCAAAACAATAGGTTTGCTTTGATCACACAAGGTATCACCTGTTGTAGTATCTTTCAAACCAGCCAAAGCGATAATATCGCCGGCATGAGCTTCTTTCAAATCTTCACGTTTGTTGGCGTGCATCAACAACATACGACCAACGCGTTCTTTTTTATCTTTAACAGAGTTATAGATATAAGAACCGGCAGTCATTGTACCAGAATAAATACGGGTAAATGTCAAAGAACCAACGAACGGATCGTTCATGATTTTGAATGCCAAAGCGGCTAAAGGTTGATCATCTGCAGGATGTCTTTCTTCTTCAACATCTGTACCAGGTTTTGTACCTTTAATTGACGGAATGTCGAGAGGAGAAGGCAAATAATCGATAACAGCATCCAATAAAGGTTGAACACCTTTGTTTTTGAAAGCAGTACCGCAAAGAACAGGAACGAAATCTTGAGCCAATGTACCTTTGCGGATGCATTTTTTCAAAGTTTCGATAGAGATTTCTTTACCTTCAAGATAATCTTCCATAGCTTGTTCATCTTGTTCAACGGCAGTTTCGATCAAAGCGTGATGATATTCTTCTGCCTTGTCTTTCAAGTCAGCCGGAATATCTCTTTCTTCAATCGGAGAATCTGCAGTATCACCGGTGTATACAATAGCTTTCATACGCAACAAATCAACAACGCCTGTGAATTCAGCTTCAGCACCGATTGGCAATTGCAAAGCCAACGGACGAGCGCCCAAGCGGTCAACAATCATATCTAAGCAACGATAGAAGTTTGCACCGATACGGTCCATTTTGTTGCAGAAACAAATACGAGGTACACCATATTTATCAGCCTGACGCCATACGGTTTCAGATTGAGGTTCAACACCGGCAACGGAGTCGAATACGGTGATAGCACCATCCAATACGCGGAGAGAACGTTCAACTTCAACGGTGAAGTCAACGTGTCCCGGAGTATCAATGATGTTTACTCTGTGGCCTTTCCAGAAGCAAGTTGTAGCAGCAGAAGTAATGGTAATACCACGTTCTTGCTCTTGTTCCATCCAGTCCATGGTAGCAGCACCCTCGTGTGTTTCACCGATTTTGTGGTTAACACCGGTATAATATAGGATACGCTCAGTTGTTGTTGTCTTACCGGCATCAATGTGAGCCATGATACCGATGTTTCTATACATTTCAAGCTTATGTGTACGAGCCATCTTTTTCTTCCTATATTAAAGTTAGAATTTATAGTGAGAGAAAGCCTTATTAGCTTCAGCCATTCTATGGGTATCTTCACGTTTTTTAACGGCAGCACCCTTATTGGCAGCAGCATCTAACAATTCATTAGCAAGTCTTTCTGTCATTGTTGTTTCAGAACGTTTCAAAGCAGCATCTTTAATCCAACGGATTGCCAAAGCTTGACGACGATCTGCTCTAACTTCGCAAGGAACTTGGTAAGTAGCACCACCTACACGACGAGATCTAACTTCAACAACAGGTTTAACATTTTCAAGAGCGTCAAAGAAAACTTTTAATGCTTCTTGTTTAGTTTTTTGAGCCAAGATATCAAAAGCTGAGTAAACGATTTTTTCAGCAACAGCTTTTTTACCATGCTCCATAATGTTATTAATAAATTTTGTTACTACCTTATCACCATATTTAGCATCAGGTAATACAACTCTTTTTACAGCGCTATGACGACGTGACATTATTCATTTCTCCTATTTAGGTCTCTTTGCGCCGTACAAAGAACGACGTTGACGACGTTTAGCAATACCTTGAGTATCCAAAGTACCGCGGATGATATGATAACGAACACCTGGCAAGTCTTTTACGCGTCCGCCCTTAATCAGCACCACTGAGTGTTCTTGCAAGTTATGACCTTCACCAGGGATGTAGCTGATTACTTCAAAGCCGTTTGTTAAACGTACGCGAGCCACTTTACGCAAAGCGGAGTTCGGTTTTTTAGGGGTAGTAGTGTAAACCCTTGTACAAACACCGCGTTTTTGTGGGCAAGCTTTCAAAGCCGGAACTTTGTTTCTCTTGACTTTTGGTGTTCGTGATTTACGAATTAACTGATTAATTGTAGGCATCACAATTTCCTTAAGTTATTAAAATTAAACAAAAAACTCTCCAGTTTAGAGAATTTAAAAGGGGATAAAAACACCTTTCCTCTCTAAATTGAGTCTCGGCATAGTAGATTGAGATAAGAAAATAGTCAAGACCTAAAAAGATTTTTTTATCATTTTGAGTCTATTTTTTTATATTTTCTTATTACAAAAGGCATCACTTTTTTAAGCAAACTCTTTTACAGACTCGCAATCAGCATTTTTAAGAAAGGAATTAGAATCCAGCTTTTGAGTCTATTTGAGTCTAAAAAACTATATAAATATGTTGAAAAAAAACTTGCCTTTCTAAAAATTCCAGAATACTCTTTGCCATAATTAAAAATTTACTAGGATGGTTAGATGACTGAAAACTTAGATATTATATCTGCTAAAAGAACAATTGAAAAAGAAATTGAAGCTTTGCGCATGATGCAAGACAGCTTTGATGACCGCTTAACCCAAGCTTTAGATTTAATGCAAAAAACCACCGGCCGCGTTATTGTTACCGGCATGGGAAAATCTGGTCATGTCGGCTCTAAAATTGCAGCCACTCTTGCCTCTACAGGCACACCATCTTTCTTTGTTCATCCGGCTGAAGCCAGTCACGGTGATTTGGGCATGCTCACGACAAATGACTGCGTTATTGCAATCTCCAACAGCGGTGAAACTAGAGAACTTTCAGATATTATCCTTTATTGCAAAAGATATGGCATTAAACTTATCGCCGTTACAAAAAACCCAATGAGCACTTTGGGAAAATCAGGTGATATTTTATTGCAACTCCCTGATGACGGAGAGGCATGCCCGTTAGGTCTGGCACCGACTTCTTCAACCACGGCAACCATGGTTTTAGGAGATGTCTTGGCTGTTAGATTATTGGAAAGAAAAGGCTTTACCAAAACAGATTTTAAGCAACGTCACCCGGGCGGAAAGTTAGGAGCATTCTTAACAAAAGTATCTGATATTATGCACACAGGAGACGAGCTTCCGATTGTTAAAACAGATACTGTAATGAAAGATGCCTTAATTGTTATGACATCAAAAATGCTTGGTTGCGTTGGCGTGGTTGATAACAACGGTGATTTGGTTGGTATCTTCACCGATGGTGACTTACGCAGAAACTTTTCAGAAAACCTTTTAAACAAAAAAGCAGAAGACGTCATGAGTCGCAATCCGGCCACAATCGGCCCCAACTTGCTTGCTGTTGAAGCATTAAAGACCATGAATACAACAGGTAAAGGAATTACTCAGTTATTTGTTTTACAAGATAAAAAACCGATTGGCATCATTCATATGCATGACTGCTTAAAAGCCGGAGCAATGTAAATTTGGTTGACATAAAAGAAATAGATTCTCTGTTTGCCGAAGAGGCTCAAAAAAAACAAGAGAAAGAAACGCAAAACTATATAAACAGACACACCAGATGGGTGAAACATGCAAAGTTGATTTTGCCCAGCTGTGCGGCTGTTTTTGTTGCTCTTATTCTCATTTTTCCAAAAATAAAAGATGATGGAAAAAGTTTTCTTTTTGACATTACCTTACCTAAAAAAGGTGAACTGGAAAAACTCCATATTGAGGATACCGAACTCAATATTACCGATAAGAACAACCGTGTTCATAATTTTACGGCAAAAAATATAGATGAAACCTCTCCTGGCTCAAAAATCATTAAATTAACTTTTCCAGATGGTATTATGCCTTTATCTGATACAGATTGGATAAGCATAAAAGCCCCTGTTGGATTCTATAATCAAAACACAAATATCATTGACTTAAAAGAAGATGTTCAAGTATTTCACTCCATGGGCATAAACATGCAAACTAACGATGTGACCTACAATTTCAAGACCGGAATTGTACAAAGCAACTCTCCGATAAAAGGAGATGGTGAAATGGGAGAACTAACATCTGAAGGTGTCGAATTTGATAACAACAGTGGCATCATAACCTTCAAAGGCAAAACATTTATCAAACTGCAAGAAGATTTTCTAAAAGGGAAAAAAGACTAATGAGCAAAATTTTATATGCATTTTTATTTGTGCTGATGCAAACATCCGTTTCTTTCGCTCAATACATCACTCTTGATGCGGACAAAGAAGTTATTTGGGATTCAAAAGCTCAGAAAATGACAGCCGTTGGCAATGCCGTTGCCAAAAAACAAGATATGAGCATTCGCGCAGATAAAATGGAAGCTTATTATGCTAAAAACGATACCACTAAAAAAAGCACCATCACAGAAGTTCATGCTCAAGGAAATATTGTTTTAACTTCAGAAAATGCCAATGCTTATGGTTTAACATTAGACTATAACATTGCACAAGATGCCGTTGTTTTAAAAGGTGAACCGGCTCGTCTAAAAACCCCTAAAGAAGAAATAACCGCTAAAGAAAGTATCACCTATTATCCACAGGCACAAAAGGCCATTGCTTTAGGAAACGTGAAAGCAAAAGACAAAGAAAATAACCAAATTTTTTCAGAAAAGATGATCGCATTTTTCAGCAAAGATGCTCAAAACAAAATGGTTATGGACAAAGTAGAAATCTATAATAATATAAAAATCATAACAAAAGATGCTACTGTTACGGCAGATAAAGGTTTATATTTGCCCAAGATAGGCGTGATTAAGCTTTTTGACAATGTCTTAATTGACCAACAAGGCAATAAATTGCGCGGAGATTTTGCCGAAACCAACATAAACACCGGTAAAAGCCGTATCATAGCAGGAAGCACCTCTAAAGGACGTGTATCCGGCGTGTTCAAAGAAAAGAAAAAAGACTAATTTAAATTAAGAGAAAAATGATGCAAGACACCAACAATTCGGTTTCTAAATTAGAAGTTTTTAACATCGGAAAAAAATATAAAAACCGTCCGGTTTTACGCAATGTTTCACTCAACATCAAAAGAGGTGAAGCTGTTGGCTTGTTAGGACCGAACGGAGCCGGTAAAACAACCTGTTTTTACTGTGTAACCGGATTAATTACACCTGACTATGGTGATGTTCATATTGACGGACAAGATATCACCAATCTACCCATGTACAGAAGAGCCAGAATGGGCATTGGCTATCTTCCGCAAGAAGCATCAATTTTCCGTTCTTTAAGCGTGGAAGACAATATCAAATCCATTTTGGAAATTGTTATCTCTGATGAAAGTCAAAGAGAAAATATGTTAGAAGAATTATTGTCCGAATTTTCAATTGCACATTTAAGAAAATCTCCGGCTATTGCCTTATCCGGCGGTGAAAGAAGACGTTTGGAAATCGCCCGTGCTTTAGCCAGCCAACCGCATTTTATTTTACTTGATGAACCTTTGGCCGGCATTGACCCGATTGCAGTCGGAGAAATCAGAAATTTGGTTTCTCAATTAAAGCACCGCGGATTGGGAGTATTAATTACTGACCACAACGTTAGAGAAACCTTAGATATCACGGACAGAGCATATATTCTGCACGGCGGCACGGTTTTAATGGAAGGAACTCCGGACGAAATTGTTAACAATGCCGATGTAAGAAAAGTATATCTGGGCGATAATTTCTCTATGTAAAGGATTCCTCGGAGAAAGCCATGGCGATTATTCCAAAGCTTGAAATAAAGCAATCGCAGTCGCTTTTAATGACTCCTCAATTAAAGCAAGCCATCAACTTGCTTCAGATGTCTAATCTTGAATTAAATGAGCTGATTAATCAAGAGTTGGAAAATAATCCCTTTCTTGAAAAAGAAGAAGACATAGAAACAGATTATACAAGCGGTGAAGAAAATTTAATTTCTGAAGAAGAATTTAAACCTGATTTCAATATAGATGAACAATTTGATGATTCCGGATATGACCAAGCTGAATACGGACAACTAGACGGTAATTCATGGGAAAGCTACAATCAACTAAAAGCGCACCATGGGCAAGAAGACTTCAATTTTATTGAAGAGCGCTTATCTCAAACCGAAAGTCTGCAAGATAAAATCAATCAACAAATCCGAATTTCTTTTATAGAAAAAAAAGAACAATTTATGGCGTATTACTTAAGCCAATTTTTAGACGGAGCCGGTTATTTCAGAGGAGATATTGCCGAGCTTGCTCAAAAGCTAAAAACCACGGAAAGCAAAATCAAATCCATTTTAGAAAAGATGAAAGAATTTGAGCCTAGCGGAATTTTTGCCCAAGACTTAGCTGAATGCTTAAAACTCCAACTTAAAGATAAAAACCTCTTAAATTCTCAATATGAAACACTTTTACAAAATCTGGAATTATTAGCTCAAAAAAAATACAAACAGCTATCTAAACTCTGCCAATGCTCAGAAAATGAACTTTTCAATTTAGTAAAAAAAATCAAAGAATTAGACCCCAAACCCACTGCAAAATATGAACAAAAATCCACCGAATATATCATTCCCGATGTTTATGTCAAAAGAAACAAATACGGGGAATATATTGTGGAGTTAAACAACAGTTCTTTGCCGCATGTCATTATTAATGCGCCTTATGCTCAAGAAAACGCGCAGAAAGGAAAAGAAAGCAAAAGCTTTGTAAAAGAAAAATTACGCTCTGCAAGCTTTTTGGTAAAATCATTAAGACAAAGGGAAAACAGTATACTATCAGTCTCAGAAGAAATTGTAAGGACGCAATATGATTTCTTTGAAAAAGGTATCAATTATCTAAAGCCCTTATCACTCAAAGACATTGCATCTAAAACAGAAATGCATGAAAGTACGGTAAGTCGTGTTACAACCAATAAATATATGCACACACCGCTTGGAATTTTTGAATTAAAATTCTTTTTCAGCCAAGCCGGAACCACCTTTGACGGAGAAGAGCAAACCTCAACCACCAGCATCAAACACTTGCTAAAACAACTAATTGACAATGAAACGCCAGATAATATTTTGTCTGATGATAAATTGGTGGAAGAAATGGCCAAAAAAGGAATTCAGATTGCCAGAAGAACAATTACCAAATATCGAGAAGCCATGAAAATTCCGTCTTCTGCACAAAGAAAAAGAGAGAAAAGATAAGCTAAGAAAGTTTGAACAAAAGAAGTTTTTATTGACTTTTTTTAATATTGGGGTTAATAAAAATCTTACATTTGATATTTGAAAAAATATCATATATCCTATAATAGGATTTGAGATTAATATATTTTGTAAGGAACGCATTATGAAAATTTCATTAACAGGAAAACAAGTAGACATTGGTGATAGATTACGTGCTCACGTAGAAGAAGGCGTTATGAACGCTGTAAACAAATATTTCAACGCACCAATCAGTGCAACTGTTGCCTTCTCAAAAGAAGGAGAAGAATTTAAAGCTGAAATTACAGTTCATCCTGCAAAAAACATTGTATTAAAAGGTTCAAGTGAAGGCTGCGCAGATCCATATTCTGCATTTGATTCTGCCAACCAACACATTGCCACACGTTTGCGTCGTCACAAAAATAAATTAAACGACCACAAAGGCAAAGCCGGCTTAGACGAAGCTGAAATTGCAAATCAAGCAATTTTCCCATTAATTGAAAAAGACGAAGAATTGGATATTAATGAAGAAGCTCCGTTGACAATTGCTGAAACAGAAGCAAACATTCCGGTTTGTACCGTAAGTGAAGCTGTAATGCGTATGGACTTGGCTGACGAATGCGCCCTTATGTTCAAGAACAGTGCTAATGGTCACATCAGCATGGTTTATCGCCGCAAAGACGGTAATATCGGTTGGGTTGAACCGAAAGCATAGTTTTTACAATTAGAAAAGGCACAAGAGATGAAACTTTCAGAAATAATGTCTGAAGAAAGTATATTTTTGGGCTTAAAGTCCAATAGCAAAAGACAACTTTTGCAAGACATTGCCGCAAAAGCATCTGCAATTTCAGGCATTGATGAACGCACAATCTTTGATACTATCTTAGAACGCGAAAATTTAGGATCCACAGGTTTTGGTGAAGGAACAGCCCTTCCCCACGGCAGATTTGAAAGTCTGGATAAAGTTTATGGCTTTATTGCCAAATTAAACTCTCCGGTGGATTTTGAAGCAATTGATGGAAAACCTGTTGATTTAGTTTTCATGCTTCTTTCTCCTGAAGGCAATGGTGCTGATCACTTAACGGCATTGGCTTTTGCTTCCAGAATTTTGAAAGATGAAAGCTTACGCAACAAGCTTCGTCAAATGAATTCCGCTCAGGAAATTTACGCCTTGCTTGATAACTATAATTAAGTTTATCAACTAGACCATAAAAAAAACGCTCTTAAAAAAAATTTAAGAGCGTTTTTTTAATGAACTGATTGAGGATTTAAATCATTTTGTCTGGCCACTAAAAAGGCAAACTCACGATCATCGGTAACAGCTATTTTCTCACCATCTGCAGCATAAATTAGCCAAATTTTTTTACCATTCTCTTCGCTTGGCTTAATAAAAGCTACATTTTCATCATCCCAAAAATTCATTTCATTAAAATGAGTATCTGTTAAACGTGTCAAATTCTTTTTCATACGTTCCTCATTAATAAATACTAATCCAACATATTCAATTTATTAAATATTAACCAAAATCACTTAAAAAAAAGTATATATTTGAAAGGAAAAAGCATGTTTATCAGCCTAAATAAAAAATTAACATACACGATTGTCTTGTTTTTCATCACAACAGCCATGATTTTTCTTTATACATTCTACCAAATATATGACTCCAGAATACAAGATGAACTAAAGACAAACATATACAGAAACCAACAATATATCAATTTGCTATATGAAAACGGAAATTTAAAAAAAGAACTGCGCTTATGGAAAAAACAAGAACCTGATTTAAAATATTCAGACAAACTTCTCTCAAGTATTTTACAAAAAAATATTGAAAAAGAACTTTCCAAAGAAAGGAAAGAGGCTGAAAGACTACAAAAAATTTATGATGCAAAATATGCGTCCATATATCAAGGTTTAAGAATTATTGCTTTTGCTTCTATTTTAATTTTATTAGCCATTATCTTAATTTGGATATTGATAAGACAATGGATATTGGTTCCGTTAAATAATTTAACCACAGTTAGTAACGAAATTGCATTAGGACGATACGAACAAAGAGCCAAACAAGAAAAAATTCACTTTTTCAAAGATGAGATTGACTTCCTGACCACAACTTTTAACAAGATGTTAGACAATCTGGAAAACAGCATTAAAGAAGTTCAGGAAGCAGAAAGTTTCTTACAAAAAATTATAGACGGTATTCCTGATGGATTGCGCGTTATTGATAAAGATTATAATGTCATCGTTGCCAACCAAGAATATTATAAAATGATTGGCAAAAAGCATAAAGGATTAAAATGCTTTGAAGCATCTCACAATTTACAATCACCATGCTTTAATCATAACATTTATTGTCCTTTACAAGAAATCTGCAATGGTAAGCAAAAAAAGCTTCATGTCATCCAACAATTTGCCAATATGGAAAACAAACATGTATACATTAATGCTGCAGAATTAAAAATTCAAAAACAAAATTACATTGTTGAGGTTATACGAGATTTAAGCGACGATATTCGTTTTTCGCACCAACAAAAATTATCTTCTTTGGGATTTTTAGCAACATCCGTTGCTCATGAAATGAAAAATCACTTAGGTGCCATCCGAATTATATTAGAAAAAATTATCTCTCAGCATGCAGAAAAAAACAAATCTTCAGAAATGCTTGAACTTGTTTACAATCAAATTCTTGAATGTATTAAAGTACCAGAAAGATTATTGAAATTATCTCAAGTTTCCGACAATATTCCTGAAAGTTTTAACTGCAAAGACGCAATTCACGATGTTTCAGCTCTAATGGACTATGAAGCAAAACGCCAAGGCATGAATATAAAAATTATTGAAAACGCCTCTTTCGAGCTCAAAGGAAACGAAACCGACTTTAAGATGATTATCATAAATCTGGTTTTAAATGCCATCAAAGCCAATAAACCCAATCAAGACATTACAATTGAGATGGACTCAAACAAGACACACAACACCATTAAAATCACAGATAACGGCTGTGGTATTGCCGAAGACAAAATTTCTCATATATTTGAACCGTTCTATTCTGATGGGAAAGACCAAAAAAGTAAAGGGACAGGACTTGGTTTATCAATCGTAAAATCACTTATAGAAAAGTTCAAAGGAACCATTTCCGTAAGAAGTAAAATTAACGAAGGAACATGCTTTACCTTAACTTTTCATAAGCCAAATCAAAAAAATAAATTGCAAAAATAAAAATATGGAAGTATATAAATAGCAACTGAATTGAAAAACAAAGGAAAAATGAATGAGTAAAGAAGAACTCTTAGAGTTTACAGGCGAAGTTATTGAAAAACTTCCTAACGCAATGTTCCGCGTAAAATTAGAAAACGGTGTTGAAATTTTGGCTCACACTGCAGGAAAAATGCGCAAATTCAGAATCCGCGTTATGGTTGGAGATAAGGTAGATATCGAAATGACCCCTTATGATTTAACCAAAGGAAGAATCACATTTCGTCATAAAGACCAATAAAAAAAGCCCTTTTTCAAGGGCTTTTTTTAATTTTTAGAGGTTTACATATATTTAATTAAGGCAAAGCCTCCGACCAACAAAACAAAAAATGCCACAGCTAAAGAACCCAAATTCTTTTCAATAAAATATTTCATTGGTTCGCCATATTTTTTCAACAGCCAAGCTACCAAGAAGAAACGTCCACCTCTTGATAATACAGATGCCAATGTAAACACCCAAATATTTAGTCCAACAACGCCACTTGCAATCGTGATTACCTTGTATGGAAACGGAGTGATTCCGGCTCCAAATACAATCCAAGCCCCCCATTGATGATAATATTGGCTAAACACATCAAATTGATGACCATAACCATAAAAATCAAGTAATGGCTTTGCGACGGCATCAAATAAAAACACTCCAATTGCATAACCGAAATATCCGCCGATAACACTGGAAATAGTACATGCAGATGCAATTTTCCACGCTTTATTCGGTGTTGCCAAAATCATTGGAATTAACATTACATCTGGCGGTATTGGAAAGAAAGAACTTTCAACAAAAGAAACCACGCACAAAAAGTAAAGTGCTTTCGGTCTGGAAGACAATTCAAGCATATAATCATAGCATTTTTGAACAAACGAACGCCCCAAGGCCATAACATTTTTCATTAAAATCAATCCTTATACATTATGTGTTTGACGAGAATATGCCTCAAAAGTATTGACCAACAACATAGCAATAGTCATTGGGCCGACTCCACCTGGAACCGGTGTAATATATGAAGCAATTGTTTTAACATTTTCAAAATCGACATCACCGCAAAGCTTTCCATCCACACGATTAATACCAACATCAATCACGATGGCACCTTCTTTTATCCAATCTGCTTTGACGGTATTGCATTTACCACAAGCGGCAATCACGATATCTGCTTCTTTAACCACTTGAGCAATATCTTTTGTCTTTGTATGAACGATTGTTACCGTGCAATCATTATTCAATAGCAAAGTAGCCATAGGACGTCCGACGATGGTAGAACGTCCAATAATTACGGCACGTTTTCCAGCCAAATCTGGACAAACGGTTTTCAGCATATGTAATATTCCTTTTGGCGTAGCAGGAACCATTGCCAATGGGGATTTTGCTTGCAACAATCCAACATTAACCGGATGGAAACCATCCACGTCTTTTTCGGGACTAATCTGCATCAAAATATTTAATGCATTGATATGTGCAGGTAACGGCAATTGAACAATAATACCATGAATATGAATATCTTCATTAAGCTGCGATATCAATTCTAAAACTTCATTTTCGGTAACCAATTCATCCAAATGATAAATTTGACAATCCATTCCGATTTCTTTAGCAGCTCTTTGTTTAGCTCTGTCATAGACCAAACTGGCCTCATCATTTCCAACAAGAATTACTGCTAATCTAGGCTTTTCAACACAGGAGGAAACTTTTTTAGCCAAAGTATCTCTAATATTACGAGCAATTGTTTTTCCATCAATAATCTGTGCATCAGCCATTGTTTATCTCCTGAAATCATACAAGCTCATTCAGAGCTTGGATTAAGTTTTCATCAGAGACTGAAATCAATATTTTTTTATATCGATCAGTCTCACCGGAAATAATTTTGAAACAACTTTGAGAAATTTTCAACTTTTTTGCCAAAAAGCACACAAGTTCTTTATTAGCTTTTCCTTTTTCAGGAACATTCACAACAGATATTTTTAGAAAATCATTATCATCAGCATCGGTAAAAATGCCCTTTATAGAACAAGAAGAAGAGTTAGGGGTTAGCCTAACTCTTATCAAAATTCCTTCTTTAACTTGTTCAAAAAACAAAATATGCGCCATTATGAAAGCAAATAATGTGAAAGAACAAATACCAAGCGATTAACAAAAATCAAAATTAACATTAAAGCAAATGGTGAGCAGTCAAAATTATTGACAACAACCATCGGGAATTTTTCTTTGATTTTATCATAAGCCGGATGAGTTGCTTTCTCTAAAAGTTCCATTGTTTTTTGAGAATATTTGTTGTCAGTTTTCAAAATTTTGAAATAAATCAACCAATGGAGAACTATTTCAACCACAACAATTTTGAAATACAAACTAACAATCAAACCAATAATATATAAAAAAGGTTCAAACAAAGCACCCATAATTTATACTCCTAAAAAATTATCTTTGATATTCGCGCATTTTTGCAAGAAATCTTTCTCTATCGAAAGTTTGCATATTATCACGATTATGTTGCATTGATTTTGGAACAAAAGAAGAATTTTGTCTACCTCTAAGTTCATTTATCCTCTTAACAATATCTTCTTTTGACTGATTTTGCATTTTTTTGCGTAAAATTTCTTCGCTCATACTATATTCTGAAACAAAAGATTTAACACCTAATTTATACAAAACCTTTTCCGGCACTTCTTTATCTCGGCGACGATATTCCAAAACAGCCCCGCAAATATTACGTCTGATTTGTTCTTCTTCATTATACACGCCATATTGTTGTGAAGTATTTGCCACTTTTACCAAATTAATCATCTCTTGCTGTTTTTGATAAGCATCTTTAATCTGAGAGGAAGGGGCAATTGCATGCAAGAAACGCATATCATTAGCTCGTTTTTGCATATATGCTTGCAATCTTTCCTGACGCAATTTGTTTTCTTGGCTTTTTTTCTCCAAAACAGCCAAAGCTATAGCTGTTTCGGCAGCAAGCAATGCAGCCTTATATTCCAAATCAGAAAACATAATCTCATCATCTTTGCGTTTGCGGTCCTCAAGCATTTGATAATATTCTTGAGCCAAACGTCTTTCTTCTTCCTGAATATCTTGCTGGCGTTCAGCTTCTTCTTTACTTTTGGTAGAAGCCTCAATCGCCCCTCTTATTTCAAGCAATTTAGCTAATTTTTTTTGCAAGAATTCAAGTTTTTCTTTAGCTTTTGAAGAAGAAGATTTTTGATAAAGAGAAATATAGAGTTTCAAGTCATTTTCTCTTTGGTCTAAGTTATCCAAAAAATCTTCTCTGTGTTTAATATCATTATCCGTGATATCATTATCAGTCATTTCTTCAATAACTTGCTGTCCTTCTTCAATCCACTGAAAATATTCAGCTTCAGGAGAAAGTTCGTCATCAACGTTTTGCAAAGATTCGGCAACAGAAAAAGCTAAGTCCTCAATAGTTTTATCCAACATATTTGGATCATTAATGGCTTGTTTTAAAACTTCTTTTGCTTTTTCTTTTTGCGGTCCTTTCAAATCAGGACGGGCACGTTCCAAGCCTTTTTCAATAAGCTGTTCTTTTCTGCTCTCTTGTCTTTTTTCTTTTATAGCATTTTCATCTTGTTCTTGAGGTGGAATCCCTCTTAAAGCATTTATATCAACCATGGCATCACCTTAAGCTTCTTCAAAAATCAACTTTGCTTCTTCCAACCAAATAACTCTATCGATAACCCATTGACTGATTTGTTCAATTTTTTCTAACTCAACACCCATAGCCTGACCGATTTTTCCGATAAGAACGATTTCAGAATCTGTAAGTTCATTATCCGTATGAGCTAAAACACACAACTCTTTAATAAGCTCTAAAGCAGCACGACGATTGTTAATGATTTTTACATTTTCAACCACTTCATCAATATTTTTGACTTGCAAAATTTCAGACACGCGTTGTTTTGAAATACCATATGCCACAGCCACTTCTTTAATAAACTCTAATTCTTGTTCATCAAGTTTTCCGTCAATATTAGCCAAGCTGGCTAAAGCTTTCATAAAAGCCACTCTTTGGTTTTCATTGAGTTTAGATAAAACTCCCATATCCATCTCCATATTTAAGTTTGTCATTGTTGTTTACTCCAAATTATTTATATATGTATCATAGCTTAAAAACAGTTAAATTTTCAACAATAAAAGAACCAAGTTTTGATTAAGGCGTAAAATCATCAGAAGGAAGAAAGAAAATATTTGAAATTCTATGCCAGATATCATACAATAAGAAATTAAGAAAAATAATAAGATTATTAGGAATGCTCAAGTGAATAAAAAACGCTATTATATCAAAACTTTTGGCTGCCAAATGAATGTTTATGATTCGGGACGCATTGCCAATATATTAGAAACCCTCGGCTATACGGCTGCCAGCTCTCAAAGAACAGCTGATTTAGTTATTTTCAACACCTGCCACATTAGAGAAAAAGCCGCTGAAAAAGTCTTTTCAGATTTAGGTCGCGCTTATAACATCAAACAAGAAAGAGCAGAAGAAGGACTAGATACTATAATTGGTGTTATGGGTTGCGTTGTCCAAGCTGAAGATGAACAAATTGCCAAAAGAGCACCATTTGTAGATTTTGCCACAGGTCCGTTAACCTATCATCGTTTACCTGAAATTTTAGCTAAAATCGGCCGCAAAAAAGGCTATCCGGTTATAGACACCGAATTTCCGGTTGAATCCAAGTTTGATTTTTTGCCCGAAAATCATTCTCAAGGCGGATGCTCATATTTAGCCATTCAGGAAGGATGCAACAATTTTTGCACTTATTGCGTTGTTCCTTATACCCGTGGTATAGAATGTTCTCGCCCAATAAAGGATGTGATAGAAGAAGCCAAGCGTTTGGTTTCTGAAGGCACTTTAGAAATCAATTTGCTCGGCCAAAACGTAAACTCTTATCATGGAGAAGATGAAGCCGGCAAAGAAAGAAACTTAGCTTACTTACTGCACGAGCTTGCCAAAATTGACGGGCTCAAAAGATTACGTTACACCACCTCTTATCCAGCTGATGTTGATGATGACTTAATTGCCTGCCACAAAGAATTAAAACAATTAATGCCATATTTGCATCTTCCCATTCAATCTGGTTCAGATAAAATTTTGAAAGCCATGAACAGAAGACACAATTCTGCAGATTATTTACGCACGGTTGAAAAACTCCAGACAGCTAATCCGGATTTAAGAATGTCTTCTGACTTTATTGTCGGTTTCCCCGGAGAAGATGATGCAGATTTTCAAGCCACGTTAGATGTGGTTAACCAAGTTAAATTCATTCAGGCTTTTTCATTCAAATATAGCCGCAGAGCAGGAACTCCCGCCGCAATTATGAAGAACCAAGTTGAAGAAAAAGTCAAAAAAGAACGCTTGGATATTTTGCAAGATTTGCTCTTTTCTTACCAGCGCAAGTTCAATGATGAATGTGTCGGTAAAGTTATGCCTGTTTTATTTGAAAACAAAGGTCGCCATGCCGGACAATTAATCGGCAGAACACCTTACATGCAAAACTTGCATGCAGAACTTGGCAAAGAATATTTAAACAAAATCGTAAATATTAAAGTAACAGAAGCCACAACAAATTCATTGAGTGGCAAATTGGAGGGCTAAACCATGGCTGAAATTAGTTTTGAATTATTTAACAACGTCTTGGTACAACAACTTGTCGGTGCGCAAGATAACAATTTAAGATTAATTGAAAAAATGACCGGCGCGGAAATATCTTCTTTCGGCAACCAGATTAACATCAAAGGAAGTCAAGATGCCATTATGCAAGCAAAATCCGCAATTGATAGCTTATACAACAAAGTCAGCCGCGGTATTGAAATCGGCGAAGAAGAGGTCAAGGCTGCCGTTCGTATGAGTGGCGGAGATTCTTCTGTTGCCACAGAAGAACAAAACTTAAATGACATTGTCTTAAAGACCAAAAAACGCCATATTTATCCAAGAACAGCCACCCAAGCTCAATACATTCAAGAGATGATGAAAAATGAATTGGTATTTGGCTTAGGACCTGCCGGTACAGGTAAAACATATCTGGCTGTTGCTTTAGCCGTATCCATGATGTTGGAAGGAAAAATTGATAAAATTATTTTATCTCGTCCGGCCGTGGAAGCTGGTGAAAACTTAGGTTTCCTCCCCGGTGATTTGAAAGAAAAAGTAGATCCGTATTTGCGTCCTTTGTATGATGCTTTATATGAGATGTTACCGGCAGAACAAGTTGATAAAAAAATTGCCATTGGCGAGATTGAAGTTGCACCTTTAGCTTTCATGCGTGGTAGAACATTGAGTAACGCTTTTGTTATCTTGGATGAAGCACAAAACACCACCCCGATGCAAATGAAAATGTTTTTAACCCGTATGGGTGAAAATTCTCGTATGGTTGTTAACGGAGACTTATCTCAGGTAGACTTGCCAAGAGGAACAATTTCGGGCTTAAGAGATGCTTTAGACATCTTAAAGAACACTCAAGGCATCAGCTCTGTTCGCTTCAGCGCAACAGACGTGGTTCGCCATGGTTTGGTTGCCAAGATTGTAAAAGCCTATGAAGAAAGGAGCCAAAAAACTTATGGAGAAGAATAATACAGAGTTAAATATCTCCATTGAAGAGAAGGGCTGGGAAACCGCCCTTCCCGACTTTCAGGAGCTTTCCAATAAAGTTATGCAAAAGACAATTGATTTTGTACAAAATCACGACGAAATTGATTTTCTTTCCTTGAATAAGACCATTAGCGTCAATCTTTCTTTAAGCAATGATGAAAACATTCATAAATTGAATTTAGAATTCAGAAACATGGATAAACCCACCAATGTTTTATCATTTGCCAATATTGATGACCCGTTTTTTGAAGAGCAAATTCAAACCGATGATATCATCGAACTTGGAGATATCATGATTGCTTTAGAGACCATGCAAAGAGAAGCCAAAGAAAAAGAAATCAGCCTACATGATCACTATTGCCATTTGTTTATCCACGGAATTTTGCACTTATTAGGCTTTGACCATATTGAAGATGATGAAGCAGAATATATGGAAGATTTTGAGGTTAGAATTTTAGCTGAATTAAACATAGCAAACCCATATCAAGAATAGGAAACACAACGTGCCATTTATAAAAAAAAGCGCACAAAAGATAAAACAAATGTTTTTGGCGCATTCAAAATTATCGGCCTTCATACTGGGAATTTTTTCTGTACAGGCACTACCGCCATTTTATACATTTTTTGTTTTATTTATAACATTTCCATTGTTATTCATCCTATTAAATTCAGCTCAAAATAGAAGACAAAGCTTTCAATACGGCTACTGGTTTGGCTTTGGATATTTTGCCTGCAATATGTCTTGGATAGGCAATGCATTATTAATAGATGCCGAAAAATTTGGTTGGCTTTACCCTATAGCTTTATTAGCTTCAGGAGGCTTTTTCGGTTTATTTGTCGGCTTACCGTCAGCATTGTCATTTTATTTTAAGAATATATATGCTCGTTGGCTTAGCTTTAGTGCTTTCTGGGTTATTTTTGAGTGGATAAGAAGTTTTATTTTCACCGGATTTCCATGGAATCTCTTAGGTTCATCTTTAGCCTTTAGTGACATATTAATCCAACCAGCCAGCGTTTTTGGAACTTATGGTCTCTCTTTATTTGTTCTTCTAAACACTATGGCTGTTGCTTTGCCGATTCTCAAACAAGATAAAAAATCTGTATCGGTTATGTTTGCTTTGCTCTTGTGCACCTGCATAAGTTTTTATACATTTGGCAAACACAGATTAGATAACTCAGACAAACAAATATCAGATATCACCGTCCGTTTGGTTCAGCCATCTATTCCACAGTCAATGAAGTGGAATCAGGACAACCTAAAACAAAACTTTGCCGATTATATTAATTTATCGAAAAGCAAAGATTTAACAAATGTAGACTTTGTGGTTTGGGGTGAAACAGCCTCTCCTTTTCCACTTGATTTTGAACCTCAATATTTGCAACAAATCACTCAAGCCGTTCCCCCTCAGGGTTATTTGATAACCGGTAGTGTTCGCTTCACCTACAAAGACGGAAATTTTCATCCCAGAAATTCTATGTTTATTATCAACAAGTCCGGCAAAATTGTAGACTATTATGATAAAAGCCATCTGGTTCCGTTTGGAGAATATATTCCGTTTCGTAAATATTTGCCGGAATGGATACGCCCTGTTACACAAACTATTAATGATTTTCTTTCCGGTGACGGTCCTAAAAAAATTGAAATTGCCAATTATCCGTCTTTAGGTGGTTTAATTTGCTATGAAGTTATTTTTCCGCACCAAATTATCAATCCAAACAATCCGCCGCAATGGATTGTAAACTTAACCAATGACGGTTGGTATGGTGTTTCTCAAGGCCCGTATCAACATCTTGTTACCACGCGTCTGAGAGCAGTTGAGGAAGGAATTTCCATTGTTCGCGTTGCCAATACGGGAATCAGTGCCCTCATAAACGCTTATGGTCAAACAATGGGCGAAATTTCTCTAAATCAATCTGCAATTTTAGATGTGAATCTGCCTAAAACCCCTTCTATACAGACTCCATACAGACAATTTGGCAATATTATCCCGCTTATATTATGTATTTGTAATATTCTCTTAGCACTGGCATTTAAAAGATAAAATACTCTAATAAGTTGAATTTCTTAGGATAAGTCTAAATATTAGCAAAAATATAAATTAACAATATAACATATTATATAAAATATGTGTTGACGTAATAGCCTAAAAATCTTATTTATATACTATACAATATAAAAAAGGATAAAAACACATGACTGCAGAATTAGTAAAAAGATCAAGCCGTGGCCGCACGCCCCAAGGTGAACCGAACCCGATCGATGTCCATGTTGGAAATCGCATTCGTTTACGTCGTACCTTGCTTGGCTTAAGTCAGGAGAAATTAGCTTCTATGTTGGGATTAACTTTCCAACAAGTACAAAAGTATGAACGCGGAATGAATCGCGTGGGAGCAAGTCGCCTTTGGGATATTGGTAAAGTATTGGAAGTTCCAATCGGTTTCTTTTATGAAGATATGGATAAAGAGGTTGCTAATCAAAGTCCTCGTATGTTTAGTATGCCGGACAATCATCCGGTCGAATTGGCTGAAGAAAATGAAAACATCGATTTAGATCCGATGCATCGCCAAGAAACAATCGAGTTAGTGAAAGCTTATTATAAGATTCCTAACCGCAAAGCAGCAAAACATATGTTTGATTTAATCATCGCAATGTCAAAAACAACATATAATAATGACGATGATGAAGAAAGCAAATAATTGAGATAAACTCTTATAAAAAAAAGCTGGTAAAAACCAGCTTTTTTTTATAAGATACGAAGCATCAATCACAAACGCAGGAAAGATATACAATGACAACGGAAAATACGATTACCCAATATCAAGGGGATGTTAAAATCGAAATAACCGCAAAAGATTCTGGTTTCACACCGTTTAACGGACATAACAAGCCCAAGTTTTACGGAAGGCGCAAAGGAAGAACCATTAGAAAAGCAAAAACAACTTTGCTTGAAGCATTCTTACCCAAAATCAAAATCACACCAGACAGTGTTTTTGATAAAGAAAAGCTTTTTGGTGTTCCTGTTAATGAGGTTGCCTTAGAAATCGGATTCGGAGATGGTCAACATTTAGCCGGACAAGCCCTAAAAAATCCAAATACCGGATACATTGGAGCAGAAGTTTTCCAAAACGGTGTTGCCAATCTTTTAACCTTAATCACCGGCATCAAAGAAGGCAGTAACATACCTCAAGATATTAAGCTCATTGACAACAGAGTTGATAACATCAGAGTTTTTGATGATGATATCAGACTTTTGTTTAACCAAATTCCGGATAATTTCTTAAACAAGGTTTATATTTTATTCCCTGATCCTTGGCCAAAAAAACGCCATGCGCACAGACGTTTTGTTAATCCGGACAACTTAAAAGAAATTTCCCGCATTATGAAAAAAGGCGGAATTTTGCGCATTGCAACCGACCATAAGATTTATAAAGGCTGGGCATTAAGACAAGTTAAAGAAAATGGCAATTTTGTTTGGACAGCCAAATGCGGAAATGACTGGAAGAAAGAACCCGCAGATTGGGTTCAAACAAAATATGAACTCAAGGCTATTCGAGAAGGCAGACGCCCTGTATTTTTAGACTTTGAAAGAATTTAAA
Source organism: uncultured Alphaproteobacteria bacterium (assembly GCA_944392265.1). Classification (GTDB taxonomy): domain Bacteria; phylum Pseudomonadota; class Alphaproteobacteria; order RF32; family CAG-239; genus CAJLXD01. The sequence continues at coordinate 21,659 of CALXWC010000025.1, forward strand.
AAAAGCAAAGGACACTTTATAACAGTGTCCTTTTTTTTGATTATCATCATTTAGAAATTTCTGTTAACCCAGCTTTGCAAAGTCTTCCATCGTTTTTCATTTAACGAAGTAAGAAAAGACTCTTTTTTACCTGATGCTATCCAATTTTTTTCTATAGCATTCTGACATTCAGAAGCAATATCTTGGCGAATTGTCGGCGGAAAAGAACTTTTATATTTGTTGATTAGGAGCTTAAGCGCCTCAATTTCCAAATCCAACTCATCATTGTTTTTCTCAATCTCATCCAATCTCTCTTTACAGTTCCTCAAATTAAACCGTAAAAGACACGCATAAACACCGATAATGAGTAATAAAATCACCAGTAAAAAAATGATAATACAATAATCAAAAGAGCTCATACTTAAAAATATTAAATTAAACAATAATAAAAAAAACTTTGTTCAATATATAAAGTACAAAGACAAAGTCAATAAAAAAGCACCGTAAAAAACGGTGCTTTTTTTTATAAAGAAATCTATTGAGCCACGATGGTTGGCTGTATATTAGGTTCTGTCACTGTTGAAACATCATCTATCGGATAAGCCTGAACATCTATAATATCATTACCTGATTGATACAATTCATTCTCAATTTTAGTACTTGGTTGCGGTAATGCCAATTCCCCTGGTTGCAAAATTCCCTGCTCGCTTTCTTGCTCAATCGGTTTTATTTGAGGGGTTTCTAATGCTTCACTGGTTTGATTTTGAGGCGGTACCGGAGCAACACTTACCTCACTTGACTGATTTTGCGTCTCTTCATTTTCGGGTTCAACAATCGGACTTCCCAGTGGATTTGGAGCATCAGCTGCTTGTTCAACCACATCCACATTCATACCTCCGTTTGCATTTTCTGCCGCACCGTAAATCACTGTCGGATCCGCACTATCCGGAGCATCATCCTGAAAACTAATATTATTGGTCACATCTTGCGCCACAAGCATTGTTGGGAATAAGCATAGAGCTGTTGTATATAACAAAAATTTCTTCATAATACCTCCTTAATATTGTTGTTCTTATATAAGATAAACCCGATTTATATTGTTTCAAGTAAAAAAGAAATTTTGCATAGAACATCAAAAGCATAAAAAAAGCCCCCTGATTTTCAGGAGGCTTTTTTATTTCATTCAAGCTTGAAGCTTATTCGGCAGATTCATTTTCTGCATTTTGATGTTCAAGTTGTTGAGCTTGAGCAGCTTCTTCCTTCAAAGATTGAATTTCTTTATCGTTTTGAGCAGCTACTTTTCTCAAAGAACGGAGAACAGTACCTGTACCGGCCGGAATTAAACGACCAACGATAACGTTTTCTTTCAAACCACTCAATTTATCAACTTTGCCTTCAACAGCAGCTTCAGTCAATACACGAGTTGTTTCTTGGAAGGATGCAGCAGAAATAAATGATTTTGTCTGCAATGAAGCTTTGGTAATACCAAGCAATACAGGATCAGCTGTAGCCGGAGTTTCACCATTAGCAATAACTTTTGCATTTTCAGCTTCAAAGACATCTCTGTCAACTTGTTCACCAACGAGGAAGGTTGTGTCACCAGGAGCGGTAACTTCAACTTTTCTCAACATTTGAGAAACAATAACTTCGATGTGTTTATCATTAATCTTCACACCTTGCAAACGATATACGTCTTGAACTTCTTTGACCAAGTATTCAGCCAATTTTTCAACACCCAAAACGCGCAAGATATCATGAAGTGCCGGAGTACCTTCAACCAACATATCACCTTTCTTAACGATATCACCGTCTTGAACAACCAAGTGACGTCCTTTCGGAATCAAGTATTCAATCGGTTCACCTTTCTTCGGTACAACAGTAATACGTTGTTTAGCTTTGTAATCCTTACCAAATTCAACCATACCATCAATATCAGAGATGATAGCAGGATCTTTCGGACGACGAGCTTCAAACAATTCAGATACACGTGGCAAACCACCGGTAATATCTTTTGTTTTAGAGCTTTCTCTCGGAATACGAGCCAATACTTCACCGGCTTCAATTTCTTGACCGTCTTCAACAGACAAAATAGCATCCACAGATACATAGTAACGAACTTCTTTGCCGTTATCATAAGTAATTGGATCGCCGTTTTCATCTTTCAAAACGATACTTGGTTTCAAACCTGCGTTTGCAGAGTTTGCGCGCCAATCGATAACAACCTTAGAAACAATACCTGTTGTTTCGTCAACAGATTCCTTAACGGAAATGTTATTAATAAGGTCAACCATTGCCACGCGACCGGCTTTTTCAGAAATAACAGGAACGGTAAACGGATCCCATTCAGCAACTTTCTGACCTTTTTTAACCTTGTCGCCTTCTTTAACCAACAATTTTGTACCATAAGGAACATTATGGCGAGATTTCTCACGACCTTGAGCATCAACGATAACGATTTCGCAGTTACGAGACAATACGATACCGTTTCCTTCTTTATCAAAGACGAGGTGTTGGTTTTCTAACTTCATTTCACCGGCGAACGGAACTTCAACAGATGCTTGTTCAGCACCTTTTTGAGCAGCACCACCGATGTGGAAGGTTCTCATGGTCAACTGTGTACCAGGTTCACCGATTGATTGAGCGGCAATAACACCGACAGCTTCACCGATATTAACCGGAGTACC
>CALXWC010000026.1 GCA_944392265.1 uncultured Alphaproteobacteria bacterium
AGAATCCGCTGTCCTACCATTAGACGACGAAGCAATAAAACTTCATAACGCATATTTTCTATGCCTTTTTGTTGTTCTTGTCAAATGGTTTGTTACATACAAAAACAAAAAAATCCCTCTTGCCAAATGCTTTTTTTCGTGTTCTAATAATTATAGGGAAAGAATATTTCTTTCCTAAAAACAAAAGGATATTTATTATGAAAAAACGTTCAAGACATATTTCAAAGAAAGGATCTCAGGCCGATTCAGCCGAGCCTCCGAAACGTAATTTTTGCTTTAACCTGACTTTTAATGAGGACTGCGTCGCTCTGAAGGAGGTGTAATATGCTTACCTTCAGATATACAATTTGTGCCGATGACATTGAAAAAGTCAGAGAGATTTCAGCTTCTGCGCCCAATTTTGATGACGACGATGCAGACATTACTGCGCACTTGGCAGATGATGCTTTATATCAATTAGAGCACCCCGAAGACGAAGATTATCCGCATGATACCAACTTTATCTTTGCAGAAAAAGATGGTGTTACTTGCGCATATGCCTGCTATGGTGAAATTGCCGATTCTGACGGAACTTTTGAGCTCTATTGGTTGGCAACACACGCAAAATATCAAGGACAAGGAATTGGTAGACAACTGATAAGCAAATTAGTTGAACATATCAAAGCCTTGGGTGGACGCAAACTCTACTTAAAAACAGACAGCAAGCCTGAATATAAAGCCACCAGAAATTTCTATAATTCTTGCGGCTTTACATTAGAGGCAACCTTAAAGCAATATTATGATCGTCATGACGATTGCTGTATTTATGCAATGTGTTTAGATGACTGCGATTTAGAAAATTTATGCTATAACGCTGCTGAATAAACAAAAGCCACACCTTAAACTGGGTGTGGCTTTTTTTCTTACTTTTGACAATGCTCTATCAATTTTTGCGGATTAACGATTATGCCGATATTTTCTACATAATCACCGCTAGCAAGTGCCTTTTGCCAAAATTCTTGCCCACTCAAATTTGGATTAACGCTTTTTGCCAACAAATATAGCCCACATTTATAAGCTTCTAAATTAGTCGGATATGGATTAAAAACATAAGATTTTAATGTATCATTTCCGGCAACCGTATGTCTTCCGGCAGGAAAACATAACATTTGGCGCAAACGCTTTTCATCTGGTATTGGTCGCGGATTTTTAGAATAAAACAATTCATAATCTTTAAAATTATCAATATCTCCGCCAATTTTACAACCAACGCCTACGGCACCATAATTTTGATAATCAAATGGTAACCAAATACCAAGCTTTTGCGCACGCTCTGCTGCTTGGCTAAATTCAAGAGCTCCTTCATCATCTTTGAAACACGGCGCCAACAATCCGCGCAACATGCAGACGGCATCAATTCCGTTTTTGCCGTTTTTGATTAATTCTTCATGCAAATCACAAATTTTATTAAGTGCAAGGGCATAATATGTTTGCGCACGACCGATTGTTCCAACAGAATAGTAATAAACATCCGCATCCGGAGCCACACCGCAAGTTCTGCCAACCAGTGCTGAAACCAACTGCGTGCCGCTTAAATCTCCGCCTTCAGACTTTACGTCATACTCTTCATAGCCTTTAATGTTTTGATAATATTCCAAATGATTAGAAAGCTTGCACCAATCAATCACTGCCACAGACCGATTTTGCCCCGTTATTCCTTGCTTATGCAAATTTTTAATTCCGAGACCAAAATTTTTACGCTCCTCAAAAAATTCTTTCGGTTGAAAATGAGCCGGTAATTTAGAAACATCTTTCGGCCAAATTGTTAAATTAGAATATGTAACAAAAGAAACATCCATCTTTGACAAATCATAAGAAGATACATCCATATAAGATAAATCAATCCACGGAGAAAAATCCCCAAACGGGGTTTGCGTTTGAAAATTTTTGAAATCTATATGAGGGTTTTGAGACATCAATTTATGTTTATGCGTTTCAAACATTGCCACACCTTTGTCATCAGCATAAAAGCGCAACGGCTTTTGCAAAGAAAGATTTTTTTGCTCTATAAGAGCGGTAGCTAATTTAGCATCGCCTGCGCTTTGCAGTTCATTCCAACTATCAAAACCATATTCTTTGGCAATCACATGCTGCATATTCATTAAGGATAAATCTTCTTTTTTACCAAAAACTTTTTGACAACGAAGCTTTGCCTCACCAGTTTGTGCGCGATATTCTTTTAACAGAGATTTTGCTTGAGATTTAAAAATATCAATATATTCAATCATGACAATTCCTTTCCGCAACTCATCATAAACCTGTTCGATTGGCTGCAATAAGTTGTTTTAAGAAATTATAAAAAAACAAATAAAAAAGCGGCAATGAAAAACTTTGGCGAACATTCCGAGCGCTTGCCCCACTCATGAAGATAAGGATAGCATTTTTTCTTTAACTGTCAAGTTGCAACAAAAATTTAACAAAAAAATGTATTTTTGTCTAAAAAGCATCTTGCACCGACACCAAATTTATGGTATTTATTTTTTACTAACTTATAAAAAATAAATAATTATGGAAACAAGAAATGTAAACAAAGGCATCAGCAAAGATGAATTTGAAAACCAAAAAGAGTATTCTTTTTCAGAAGCTCGAGAAATTTTAGGCCCCTGCAAAAGAAAAAAACTTTGCGAGTTCAAGCAAGAACAACATTGGGAAGAAGGCGGTGTATGGGAGACAGAAACAGATGCCGGAACCTATCCGAGAGGGTGGTTTGATCATGGCGATCCCAAAATACTCGAAGAGTATGATGTTTGGATTAACGAGCGGGGAGATATGCTCCTTGCCCAGCCCCTGCCCGAAAATACCTTGAATATTAAGGACTTTGAGTTCTAATATTTTAAGACACAAAAAAATCCTTCCTATGGTCACCCCTAGGAAGGATTTTCTTTTTTTATCAACTATTTCTTTTCTTCAACCGGAACAACATCAATATGCAGTTCTTTGAGTTGTAGCTCGGTTACAAAGTTTGGAGCTTGCATCATCAAGTCTTGCGCCTTACCGTTCAATGGGAACAAAATCACGTCACGGATAATCGGCTCATCCAAGAGCAACATAACCAAACGGTCAACACCATAAGCAGAACCGGCGTGCGGAGGAGCGCCAAACTTAAACGCACTAATCATACCGCCAAATTTGTTATCAACCACGCTATTGTCATAACCGGCAATCTCAAAAGCTTTGTACATAATTTCGGGTTGGTGGTTACGAACCGCACCGGACAAAAGCTCAACACCATTACAAACAAAGTCATATTGATAAGCCAAAATATCTAAAGGCTCTTTGTTTAACAAGGCATCCATTCCGCCTTGAGGCATAGAGAACGGGTTGTGAGAAAATTCAACTGCGCCTGTTTCTTCATTTTCTTCATAGAACGGAAAGTCAACAATCCAGCACATTTTGAAAGAGTTTTCATCAACCAAGCCTAACTCTTCGCCAACCTTGTTACGCAAACGACCGCTAAACTTATCGAACTTCATGCCCTTGCCAACCATAAAGATAACGGCATCACCGTCTTTAGCGCCATAGTTTGCTTTGAGCTCGTTTAATTTTTCTTCACTCAAGAGTTTGGCAATACCTTTGGCTCCGGCAGCAGCAAAAGCCACATAAGCAATTCCGCCCATACCTTCTTCTTTTGCATATGCATCCAATTTATCAAAGAAAGAACGTGGTTTATCTGCAATACCTTCAACCACCATAGCTTTAACGGTTTTACCTTCTTTAACCAAGTTATCATAAACACCAAAGCCACTGTTACCGAAGAATGAAGTTGCATCTTGCAAAATGAGCGGGTTGCGCAAATCTGGTTTATCTGAACCATATTTTGCCATAGCTTCACGGAACGGAATACGAATAAACGGAGCTTGGTCAACTTTTTTGCCATTGGCAAATTCATTAAAGATAGTACCCAAAGTATGTTCAATAACCTTGAACACATCTTCTTGAGTAGCAAAGCTCATTTCCATATCCATTTGGTAGAACTCGCCCGGAGAGCGGTCTGCACGAGGGTCTTCATCTCTAAAGCATGGTGCAATTTGGAAATATTTATCAAACCCTGACACCATCAACAATTGTTTGAATTGTTGCGGAGCTTGTGGCAAAGCATAAAACTTACCTGGGTTCAAACGAGAAGGAACCAAAAAGTCACGAGCACCTTCCGGAGAAGAAGCTGTCAAAATCGGAGTTTGATATTCGGTAAAACCTTGCTCACGCATCAATTCACGAGAACGTTGAATAACTTTTGAACGAAGCAAAATGTTCTTATGAATACGGTCTTTACGCAAATCAAGAAAACGATATTTTAAGCGCAACTCTTCCGGCGCATCATCTTCAATAGCAATTTGGAAAGGCAAAACCTCTGCCTGAGAATGAATTTCCAAAGCACTAACGGCAATTTCAATATCACCTGTCGGCATATTTTTATTAACGCTTTCACGAGCAATAACTTTTCCGGTAACGCCGATAACAGATTCCGGACGCAAAGCCTCAATAGTGGCAAACAAATCAGAAGAGCTATCAAAAACGCATTGGGTGATTCCGTAATGATCTCGCAAATCCACGAAGCATAAATTTCCAAGATTACGTTTACGATGGATCCATCCGGCGAGTTTCACTTCTTTATTAATATCTGCAGCACGAAGTTCTCCGCAGGTATGCGTACGATAGCAATTCATATTAAACCTCATAAAAAAACATATTTAAATTACGAAGTATATTTTTAGACCGAAAGGATAAGAAAATCAACCAATTTTAATAAAAAAATACACTTAAGCACAAAAAAAAGAACCGTATTTTCATACGGTTCTTTTGAAAAGAAATCAAGATATCTACAATCTGATTTTACTTGCCCGATAGAATGTCGGTGTAGACTTGGTAAACACTTTCGAAATTTTACGAATATCTTCATACCAATCTTCTTCAGGAAGTTCTGTATGACCTCTAAATTCAACCCAAGTATTGTTATTTTCTGCCATGCAGGAAACAATCACCGGATAAACTTTTTTTGCCACGTCCATGGAAGCTTTTTTCCACTTTTCCGCCATGGCTGAAACTTCGTCATAATGACCATACACCACCATAACAAAACTATTACATTCTGTATGTGGCGCGGCAAAAGAAAAATCAAGATTTTCTGGTTCCTCCCAAAACTCTACGCGTTTTGCCAAAAACTCTTGAGCCAAAGCCTTAGCTGTTGTTACGGGATGAGTACCAAGTTCAAGCAAAGAAATTTGTTTGTTCTTCTCGGTAACCACACAACCGTTAACTTTTTTCACATCCGGATATCTTGCCAATGTAAACTGTAATTCAGGTTCACTCACAAGAGCAAAAAAATAAGGTTTCAAAGTATACATAACCAATAAAATTAAAGATTAGAAATTCACTTTTATATCACACGAAGTAAATTTAATTTCAGAATTCTCCCACTCCTTATCGTCGGGCTGAATATTATGAGCAAAGTTGAGCATCAACTGTGTCCAATCATCATCGGGAACAAGAGTATAAGACAAAAAGCAGACCCGCTTTTCAGCCTCTTCAACAAAAATTGCAAAATGCAATTTTTTCAAGTCTTCAACACTCAATCCGGCAACGATTTTAGAACATTGACACCACACTTCATAGAAGCGAGGTTCATTCTGAAAATTCATGGCAAAATAGCAAAGTTTTGCCGAGCCTTCAGAATTTTCCATAATTTCATAATATCCCACCGCGGCATATTTAGGAAAGCTTTCCAAATAAGAAATAAGGTCTTCGTTTGGAGCATCAAAAGCCAAAGCCTCTTCTCTACAACGAATACCCAAAAATAAAGCCTCATGAGGCAATACATTCTTAGGAAGATTTTCTACAAAATTTTTTACTCTATTGGACGGCATTCTAACCAAAGCCAATGAAATCTTTTTCTTTTCCATATGCATGCTTAAAAATTATAAGGTTAATAATAAAATTAAGTAAGTCAGTATTAGCACAATTTTAGACAAAATCAAGTGTTTTAAATAAAAAAAAGCTTGCGCTAACTAAAGTTAGCACAAGCTCGTAAACTGAGATTTACTTCAAAAATCCAGGAACTGTGTCAATTCCGTTTTCTGAAGTTGAGCCCTCAACGGTCGTTGCCGGAGAAACGAGGTCTGTACGTCCCATAGAGATACCCAAAGAACGAACCTCATCGCTTACAATCAGAGTTGTGTGACCTTCCGGAGATGGCAAACCCTCGATTGAACGACTTACACCAGTACCGATGCAGCTACCGTTGAAGCCAGACACTGTCGTTTTGATGCGAGCAACAATGCCGCAGCTAGGAATAGTAATCTCGCTACTACCGCTACCACTACCGCTTCCAGACAGCTTCACTGTGCGACCGGTCAGGTTGATCATCTTGTTACCGCTACCCTGAGGAATCTCAACCGATGGAAGAGAACTGCTCGGAGTTGAGCTGCAACCTGAAGTACCTGTTCCTGATTCGCTAGATCCTGAAGTACCACAACCACTTCCCTGAACACCTGTACCGCAACCGCTTCCCTGAGGAGTTGTGCCTTCGCTGCTTCCCTGAGGAGTTGAACCGTTGCCGCTTCCCTGTGGAGTTGAACCGTTGCCGCTTCCCTGTGGAGTAGGAGTTGTGCTAGATCCGCAAGTGTCACCTGTCATTTTGCTACCAGTTGTTGCTTTTGAACCATTTTGTGTCATACGCAAAAAAATTTAAAATTGCAAAATTTCACTTTTAATTAATGCACAAATTTGGTTTTAATTTCCGAATAAAGGGATTAATTTGTTTTCGAAACACTTCATATTCTAAATATAAAGCTGGCGACGCAACATGCCACGATAAATAAATCGCTACTTGTCTATTCAAGTATCAAATTAATATTAATTCTAAAAGATTATCCTTAAGATATGCACGCTTTAAAAATTATTTTTAAGCAATATGTTAGTAAATAATCAACCACACTAATTCATCAACAAGATTCGTTTATATTCCTTTTAATTTTATTTGTCTATAAAAAAATTAAAATTTATTTTTTGTCGAAACCATTGACAAAACAAGAAAGCGATGTAAATTAAAAAAGCGTTTTGCATAAATTCAATAAAGAATCTTTATTTTTTCCAAAATTCATTAAAAATATTGAAAAAATCTCTTTTCTGCTATATAAAAAGACCAAATTTTATAAGGAAGAAAGATGATTAATTTAATTGACTCAACTCAAAAACTTGAAGAATTTTGTTCCGAACTCAAAAAAGAACCCTTCATTGCCATAGATTTAGAGTTTTTGCGTGAAAAAAACTACTATGCAGACTTATGCCTTATTCAGGTTGCTTCCGATTCTAATGCCGCTATCATTGATCCTTTGGCAAAAGAAATAAATTTGCAGCCTTTTTTTGAAATTATGCAAGATAACAAGATTGTTAAGGTCTTTCACTCCGGACGCCAAGATATCGAAATCATATACAATCTAAGCGGCAAAATTCCTTCTCCTCTGTTTGATACACAGGTAGCTGCCATGGTTTTTGGTTATGGTGAATCAGCAAGCTATGAAAACTTGGTAAAATCCATTTTAAAAGTAGATTTAGACAAGACCAGCCGTTGCTCAAACTGGAGCATCAGACCTTTAGATGAAAAGCAATTGTCCTATGCTTTAAGCGATGTAACCCATTTGGTAAAATTATATCAATATTTTTCTCAAAAATTAAAAGAGACCAATCGCCAATCTTGGATTGAATCAGAAATTGCCGTTTTAAGCAATCCGCAAACATATCATGTTGACCCATATGAAGTTTGGCGCAAAATTAAACATCGTTCTCACAATGCACATATGCTCACTATTTTACGAGAACTTGCCGCTTGGAGAGAAGTCAGAGCTCAAAGTAAAAACACACCCAGACAATCTATCATTAAAGATGATTGTCTAGTTAACATTGCGGCAATGAACCCTCAAACCGTTGAAGAATTATCTCAAATCCGCAATATCAGAAAAGACGTTATCAACGGCAAATTAGCAGCCGAAATTTTAAGCGTTCTTGAAACATGCAAATATATTTCTCCGGAAAATTATGTCATTCCTCCTAAAGAAAAACCCTTGCCTTCTGGCGGTCAATCTTTATATGAACTCTTAAAACTCCTCTTAAAAATCTGCGCGCAAGAAAATGGTGTTGTGGCAAAATTAATTGCCTCTGAAGAAGACTTAAAATCTTTTGCCATGCAAAAAGATGAAAAACTTCCCTTTTTCTCGGGCTGGAGATATGACATTTTTGGCAAAAACGCTCTTGATTTAAGAGACGGCAATTTAGCCATATCTTATGATAATGAAAAACACAGCATCGCCTTCAAAAGAAACAACCTCTAAAACAGAGGTTGTTCTTGTAGGCTTTATGTATGATATCATAAACTGTATGGAGAATTGTATACTTTATCAAGCAAAGATAAAATCTTCAAAACCTTATCATTTGCCACAGAATAATAAACTAACTGAGCTTTTTTACGCGTTTTGACAATACCAGAAAGACGCAAAACCCCTAAATGTTGAGAAAGAGAAGACTGGCTTATCTTGATTTTTTCAATCAGCTCACTCACATTAAGTTCTTTAGCTTTCAATAAAAACAAAATCTCCAATCTTTTCGGATGCGCCAACGCTTTCAAAATTTTGGCTGCTTTTTCCAAATATTCAAAACGCATATTCTCACTCCTTTAGCAAAATCATACAATTCTAATTTACCAAAAATAAAGTTGCAACGTAAGGAGTTATACAACCAAGAAATATATATACTTAAAAACATAGCCAATAGTTTTATTTTTTAAATTGCACATCTTGAACAGATAGATTAAACTCTCTTTCAACAAAGGAGATAAATATGGAAAACACACCAATAACAGAATTAAGCTTTGAAGATGCACTCATCCAACTTGAAAATATTGTACGCGAATTAGAAAGCGGGCGTATCAAACTTGACGATGCCGTCAAAGCCTATGAACGTGCCGTATCATTAAAACAACTTTGCGAAAAAAAGCTCAAAGACGCTCAGCTCAAAATTGAAAAAATTGAAATTTCTCCCAACGGAGAAATCAGCACCACCCCTCTTGATAAGGTTGAGGAATAATGAATAATATCCAAACAAAATTAAAAAACTTTTCCATTGAGTTTAACAATCATTTAGAGAGTTATTTTCCAATGCCGAGCGGCGCGGAAAAACGTGTGGTAGAAGCCATGAAATATTCGGTTATGAACGGAGGCAAGAGATTGCGCCCGTTTTTAGTTTGTGAAACAGCCAAATTATATGGTGTTCCCGCCTACCCAACCGCAGCCCTTGTAGCCGCCTCTTTGGAGATGCTGCACACCTACTCTCTTATCCACGATGATTTGCCCGCCATGGACAATGATGACTTGCGTCGCGGCAAACCTACTTGTCATAAGGCATTTGATGAAGCAACCGCCATTTTGGCCGGAGACGGATTATTAACCCAAGCCTTTGAACTTTTAAGTCACAAGACTTTGAATATGGATGCAAACATCCGTTGTGAGTTAGTTAACTTGCTTGCCAATGCCGCAGGAGCTTATAATGGCATGATAGCCGGACAAATGCTCGACATTTATGCCGAAACCGCTCCCAAAGAAGAAAATAATGAAAAATTGATTCTGCGTATTGAAGAAATGAAAACCGGTAGATTAATTCGCTACGCTTGCGAAGCCGGCGCCATTTTGGGCAAAGCCGATATGGATGAAAGATTGGCCATTGTCAATTATGCCAGAAAAATTGGTTTGGCTTTCCAAATTGCCGATGACATTTTGGACGTGGAAGGCAATCAAGAATTAATGGGTAAAAAACTGCAAAAAGACGCAGATCAAGGCAAAGCCACATTTGTTAGCATTTATGGTTTGGATAAAGCTAAAGAAATTGAACAAAACTTAATCAAAGAAGCCAAAGAAAGCATCTCAATTTTCGGTGCCAAAGCCCAAACCTTGCAAGAACTAGCCGACTTTATCATTGAAAGACAAAATTAAATAAGAAATAAAGCACAAAAAAAACACCATATCTGACAGAACCGAAAACGGAACCAATCAAGATATGGTGCTTTTTTTTAACGATCAAATAGACTGCTAATTATAGCCACAATAACTGTGGCTAAAAGAGCGGCAACAATAAAAATTATTACCGCGGAACAATAAGCTCCTAACGGTAAAAAGAAATTTTGTAAATTTTCCATAATTCTAATTTTTTAAAGGAAGCAACCAGACTATTGTTCCTCTGTAAAACAAAAGTTCCATTAATCTAAATTAATCATTTTCCTCTAAAAAGAAAGAAATATGAAAAACTGTCTGCAGAATAATAGAACAAAAAACTTATTTAACATTTTTATAATACCACATTTTGCACCTATAAACAAGCACCAAAAAGAGCAAGGCGTTACCTCACTCTTTTCTCTAAAACATAGCCTTGCAGGCTGACAGCATCGCGGCTTCTAGGTACTGTCAGAAAGACAATCTAACTTTGGCGGTCAAGCTGGCTTCAGCTTGTCAAACACGCCGTGTTTGTGGCTTCAGCTCGAAAAAAAAGAGGCTTAAAGCCTCTTTTTTTATACCTCCGGAATGGAAGAATGTGTGCGTTTTTCTTCCGGCACCGGTTCATCTTTAGTTTTATCAATCGGCTTTCCGGCCAACAAATCATTGATTTCTTCACCGGTCAAGGTTTCATATTCCATCAATGCCTCTGCCAATTTTTCCCAATCTTTTTTATGTTCGGTCAAAATTTTCTTGGCATTTTCATAACCCTGGTTAACAAAAGCCTTAATCTCAGCATCCACCAAAGCAGAGGTTTCTTCACTCATATTTTGGCTCTGCGTCACAGATTTACCCAAAAAGACTTCGTTAGAATTTTCAGAATAACGAATTGGTCCAAGCTTATCACTCATACCCCATTCCATCACCATAGAACGAGCCAAGTTAGTGGCTGCTGAAATATCAGAAGACGCTCCAGATGTTACAGCATCATAACCAAACTTCAATTCTTCAGCCACACGACCACCCATCATAATGGTGAGTGTTGAATGCATTTTGGCACGGGAATAAGAATATTGATCTTTTTCCGGCAATTGTTGCACCATACCCAAAGCACGACCTCTTGGAATAATCGTAGCCTTGTGGATGGGATCAGATTCCGGCACATGTAATGTACAAATCGCATGTCCGGCTTCATGATAAGCGGTATTGCGTTTTTCTTTTTCATCCATAGCCACGGATTTGCGCTCATTACCCATCAAGACCTTGTCTTTAGCTTCATCAAAGTCAACAGATGTCACTTTGTGTTTATTTTTTCTGGCTGCAAGCAAAGCTGCTTCGTTAACCAAGTTTGCTAACTCAGCACCGGAAAAACCAGGTGTACCGCGAGCAATAACAGACAAATCAACATCTTTTGCCAAAGGCACTTTTCTAACGTGAACTTTAAGGATAGCCTCACGACCACGCACGTCAGGATTTGTTACCGTAACTTGGCGGTCAAAACGTCCCGGACGAAGCAAAGCCGGATCCAAAACATCTGGACGGTTGGTAGCAGCAATTAAAATGACATTTTCATTTTCATCAAAGCCATCCATTTCCACCAAGAGTTGGTTTAAGGTTTGTTCGCGTTCATCATTTCCGCCGCCTAATCCGGCACCACGATGACGACCAACGGCATCAATCTCATCAATAAACAATAAGCATGGAGCGTTTTTCTTTGCCTGAGCAAACATATCACGCACGCGAGATGCACCCACACCGACAAACATTTCCACAAAGTCTGAACCGGAAATGGAGAAGAAAGGTACATCAGCCTCACCTGCCACGGCTTTAGCTAACAAAGTTTTACCTGTTCCCGGAGGGCCCACAAGCAAAACGCCCTTCGGAATTTTACCACCCAATCTTTGGAATTTTTCCGGATCTTTCAAAAAGTCAACCACTTCTTCCAAATCTTGTTTAGATTCGTCACAACCGGCAACATCGGCAAAAGTAACTTTTTTGTTGTTTTCAATTAATCTGGCGCGAGATTTACCAAAGCTCAAAGCTTTGTTGTTGCCTGAGTTTGCCTGTTTCATAAAATAAATCCAAACTCCCACAAGCAAAATCATCGGAAACCAAGAAATAACCACACCCCAGAAAGTATCGGCAGAGTTATCTTGCGGAGCAGCAGTCACTTTAGCTCCGCTGTTCCTTAAGGTTTCAACCATAGTAGGATCATAAGGTGCATAAGTCATAACCTTTTGTCCGTCTGTGGTCACGCCCGTAATATCAGGGCCGGCAATTTTAACTTCGGCCATTCTTTTAGCATCCACCTCATTCATAAAGTCAGAGAATGCCAAATTTTGATAACCGTTTTTTTGAGCACTGCCGTTTAACAGATTAAGAACAGAAGATAATGCTATAAAAGCAACAATCCAAATAACAATACTTTTTCCTGTTTTCATATCATATCCTTATTTTTTTCGACTTATCTATATATAGGAACTAATTTCTGCAAAGACAATCTCAATTTATGAGGTATCTTAAGTTTTTTATATTTCGGATGCATTTCGGTAAACTTATCCCAATCTTGTTTAGAGGGAAGTTTTTTTAATTTTAATTCCGGAACAATCCATATCTGTTCATATTGTTTGATAATTTCACATCCGCCCAATGTGCAAGACTTAAAATCATCTTCACTCAAGCGCCACATCAAACGCTTAATTTCTGAAGATTCGGGCTTATAATTTGCTTTACCCATATTCCAAATCAAAGAGCTCAAAACTCTGAATAACAATTCTTCATGCATAAAAGCCAAATTTTTAACCGAAAAAGAATATCCCGCATTATCCCAAACGCGGACATGGTTTTTAATAAACTGCCCAACCCTGTTTTGCAAATAATCCAAAGTTGTTTGCAAAGTTGCCATGGTTTCCACCATCCTTTGCACGGATATTCCTAAATTTTCTTGCATTTGAGGCATAAATTTGCGCACCCGCACACGCAAAAAATCATCACATTGATTAGACGGATCTTCCACCCATTCTATTTTGTGATTATAAAGATATTTTTTTAAATCTTCAGGCATAATGGAAAGGAGCGGACGAATAATGGTTAACCCCTGACGAGAAGTCAAAGGGCGCATTCCGCACAAACCATCCAAACCGCTTCCTCTTTGCAAGCGCATAAAAAAAGTTTCCGCCTGATCCAAAGCCTGATGCGCAACGGCCAATACTTGAACATCATTATTTTTGCACCAATCAGCCAACAAATTATATCTGGCTTCTCGAGCTGCTTCTTCAATTCCGTTTTTAGGCTTTGTGCCATCCCAAGTTAAAATATGATGCTCAATTTTATAAGCTTTCATAATTCTGCCAACATAAAGAGCTTCATCTTTAGATTCGGGGCGCAACTTATGATCAACGGTTAAGGCTATGATTTTTTTACCTAAAGGCGCTAATTCTTCTTGCATCATTAAAACCAAAGCCAAAGAGTCGGCACCGCCGGAAACCGCAACACCGATTCTTTGAACCTGATTTAATTGATATTTATTTAAGAATTCTGCAATCAAAACAAAAACTTCTTTTTAAGCTTATTTACAACCCAAACGCTTTGCTTCTTCTTGAGCTTTTTTCTTAACTCTGTCTTCTGCTTTCGGAAATTCTGAATTCATATTCTTAAAAGCTTCGCAAGCGGCTTCATTGTTCTTCAACTCAGCCATAGACATTCCGAGTTTGAGCAAAGAGTCAGCGCCTTTTGGGCCATCTTTGTAAGACTTATAAACCTTACCGAAAGCTACAGCTGCTTCTTTAAATTGTCCTTGACTATAATAAACTTCACCTAACCAAAATTGAGCATTGCCGGCCAATTTATCCTTAGGGAAGCGACGCAAAACAGAGTCAAAAGAAGCTTCGGCTTTTTCGTAATTTTTA
Organism: uncultured Alphaproteobacteria bacterium; assembly: GCA_944392265.1. Lineage (GTDB taxonomy): Bacteria > Pseudomonadota > Alphaproteobacteria > RF32 > CAG-239 > CAJLXD01. The sequence continues at coordinate 13,925 of CALXWC010000026.1, forward strand.
GCTTTCAAAAACTCCAAACCTTCTTTATAAATTTGTTCGGCATTTTTGGTTGGAACGGAAGGCAAATCATTTCCTTTATCAATAAGGCCACCCACCAAAGACTTAGGTGCATTTTCAGCAACTTTTGGAGCAAACTTTTCTTTTGGTTCTTTAATACCGGCCCCCTCATATCCTTTAATAGGCTTACCTTCCATCATTGAGATTCTGACATCAATATCACGGTTAATCATCGTGATTCTTTCATCCATTGTCTTCAACTTATATTCAATTTCATCCATACGGCCATTAATTTTACGCATATTTTCATCGATTTCGCCAACTCTGACAGCCATATCAGAGCCTGAAACCGGACCAAAGGCATCATCGTTTTTAGCTCTGTAAGCTTCTCTTTGCAAAACGCGAACTTCTTCTTTCAATGCCTCAACATCTGCTTCCAAAGCGCCAAACTGTTGAGCATAAGAAACAGAAGAAAACAACATGGCAGTAAAAGATAAAACAAATATTTTTTGAAATTTCATCATAACCTCGTTTACAAATATCAACAAAAATTATTCATAGCGTAAAACAAAAAAAACATAAGCTCAAGCAATAAAAAAAACGTATCCCAAATTAGGATACGTTTTTTTTCAATCTCTATAATAACTGTTGATTATTTAGAAGAAGCTTTAACAACAGTTACACCACGACGGTTTTGAGCCCAAGCAGCTTCGTTGTTACCCAAAACAGCTGGTCTTTCTTTACCGTAAGAAATTGTAGAAATTCTGTCAGCAGCTACGCCTTGAGAAATGAGGTATTGTTTAACAGCGTTGGCACGACGTTCACCCAAAGCCAAGTTGTATTCACGAGTACCTCTGTCATCGCAGTAACCTTGAACGATTACGTTAACTTTTTTGTGGTCTTTCAACCATTTAGCTTGACCATCCAAAACTTCTGCAGCTTCGCTGGAAATAGCTGAGCTATCAAAAGCAAAGAATACTCTGTCTTCAGCGTTAGCCATGAAGTCACGAGCTTCTTTAGAGTCACATTCACTGCCACCGAACAAGCCGCCATCAAAACCTAAAGATGAACAACCAGATAAAGCAACAATTGCAAAGAATAAACTAAAAAGTTTTTTCATATTATTAATCTCCATATGGGTTTAATACCTTGTTTGATTACAAACACAACATCAACTTAAGCAATAAAAGTTAATTTTTCAACAACAAAACTACATCTGTAGAAAAGATTTTACAAAAAAAGCCCAAAAATAGACTTTTTAGGCTTTTTTTTTCAGAAAAAATTGATTAAGGACGCAAATTTTATTTTTTTGTTCCCGATTCGCATAAAAATTTATTCACGATGATACGGATGATGGTTGATAATGGTTTGCATTCTATAAATTTGTTCGCTTAAAACAGCACGCATCAACATATGTGGCAAGGTTAACTTTCCAAAAGAAAGCAACAGATCGGCCTTATCTCTTGTAGATTGCAGATGTCCGTCTGCCCCTCCGATTAAAAAACATATTTCAGAAACGCCGTTCAACTGCCAATTTTCCACTTTTGCTGCAAGTTCCAAACTTTTCATATTTTCGCCTCGTTCATCCAAAACAATAACCTTGGCACCGTGCGGAATATTTTCTTGCAAAAACTTTGCTTCATCCACCTGGTCTGAATTATCTTTTTCTTTAATCACCACATTCCAAGAAGAGCGCTTTACATATTCTGCAATAATTTGCGCTTCCGGAGAATTTTTTTTGCATTTTCCGATTGCTAAAATCGTAACTTTCATATTTCCCTCTCTTGACTTTTCTTGTCAAAAACATACAATTAAAAATATTGAAATACAATTATAAAATATTATTAACCCTTAAAACAAAATAACATGAAAAAAGAAATTTTCGATGTCCTCTCACGTTGGCATCAAGAACACAAAAGATTATTAGCTCTGAAAAAAGTTTTTGAAGCAAAAGCTTTTTATCTGCAAAGCATGGCTGAGCCTGCAAACAGCAAAGAAGATGTTGCCTTTGGCTTATCAAAAATTCTGGATGAAGATATTTCTCCCCAAGCAATTAAATGGGGTGCCCCATCGACACGCTTTCCTTGCAAAAGTGAATTAGAAGTCGGCTGCGGTTATATCTATCTCATACAAAATTTAGGCTGGATACTTGTTTGGCAGGGAAAAAAAGAGGTTATGTTTTTAGATAAGAACCTGTTTGAAATTGAGCTTTGCAAGCCAGATAAAATTATTTCTTGCACAGAGATGATGGTAAGAAGAATAATCATTGCCATAATCATCATGATTGCTCTTATTGCCTTATTTACAGTCAAATAAAAAAAGCCGGATTTTCTCCGGCTTTTTTTGTTTTATTCTTCACCAATTTTTTTTAAGGTTCCGATAGAAGCCCACATTTTTTCCAAATTATAAAATTCACGAACTTCAGGCTTAAAGATGTGGACAATCACATCAAAAGCATCAATCAAAACCCAATCAGCTTTTTCTTCACCTTCAGCCATAGATAAATATCCGGCAGCTTTGAGTTTTTCTTGCACTTTTTCTGCCAAAGAAGCCACATGGCGTTGAGATGTACCACTGGCAATAACCATTTGATTTGCAATAGAAGATTTGCCCTGCAAATCAATAAGCACCATATTTTCGGCTTTTCCCTCATCCAGAGTATCAAGAACAATTTTCAAAATTTCTGCAGCTTCTTGTTCTGAGGTTTGTTTTTTAGTCTTTTTAATCAAATCTCTACTCCTCGTAAAATTAAATCGGTGACCATGTCTTTGTCACATTGTCAGAATTTTCTTCTGTTTCAGATGTGTTGTCTTTTTTCAAGCGATCTCGCGTTATATAACGATTCACATCAATCAAACAATCAAACAGACCTTGCTTAGCAATGGCTGAAATTGCATACACTTTCTTTCCGCAAGCTTTTTCAAGCATCTTAACTTTTTTGGCAACTTCATCTTTGCTCAAAGCATCACATTTATTAAGAGCAACAACTTCAGGCTTTTTAACCAACTTATCATTATAAAGTTCAAGCTCTTTTCTAATCACTTGGTAAGGCGTTACCACATCTTCTGCCGTAGCATCAATAACATGCAAAAATGCTGCGCATCTTTCCACATGTTTCAAAAATCTATCACCGAGTCCCGTACCTTCGTGTGCGCCTTCAATCAGCCCCGGAATATCGGCAATAACCATTTCATAACCATCAACCCAAGCCACGCCCAGATTCGGATGCAATGTTGTAAACGGATAATCAGCAATTTTTGGACGAGCTGATGTAACCACAGATAAGAACGTAGATTTTCCGGCGTTTGGCAAGCCTAACAAACCAACATCGGCAATAACCTTCAAACGCAGCCAAACCCATTTTTCCTCTCCGGGCCAACCCGGTTCTGCATAACGAGGAGCCTGATTGGTTGAAGACTTAAACTGAGCATTACCGCGACCACCGTCACCGCCTTTAGCAATCAAAAAGCGCTGTCCCGGTTCAATCATATCAACAATAACGGTTTCGCCGTCTTCGGCTACGATTTCTGTTCCAACAGGAACCTTGATGATAATATCTTCACCTTTGGCGCCTGTTTTTTCCGCACCGCTTCCGTTATAGCCTTTATGAGCTTTAAAGTGTTGTTGATAGCGAAAATCAATTAAAGTATTGAGATTCTCAACCGCTTCAAAATACACGCTACCGCCTTTTCCGCCGTCACCACCGTTTGGACCGCCAAACTCAATATATTTTTCACGACGAAAAGAGACGCAACCGGAACCTCCGTCGCCTGATTTGATAAATATTTTAGCTTGATCAAGAAATTTCATAACTTTAACTTTTCTCTAAACACGCAAAAGGGGGATAAAACACCCCCTCCGCCAAAATTTATAATCTTCTGAGCTTATTCAGCGATAACAGAAACAACAGTTCTATCACCAGCTTTTTTAGAAAATTCAACTTTACCTTCAGCAACAGCAAAGATAGTGTGATCTTTTCCCATAGCCACATTATTACCTGGGTGGTAAACAGTACCACGTTGGCGAATAATGATATTTCCAGGGATTACAGCTTCACCGCCGAATTTTTTAACACCCAAACGACGTCCGATAGAATCACGTCCGTTATTTGAACTACCGCCAGACTTCTTATGTGCCATGACTTAATACTCCCTTATACCTTACTTGCCACAAACATCAGTAATTTTTACTAATGTAATTTGTTGTCTGTGACCATTTTTACGACGATAGTTTTGTCTTCTTTTCTTTTTGAAAACAATAACTTTAGCGTCTTTAGCTTGTTTCAAAATAGTAGCTTTAACAGAAGCACCTGCAACCAACGGAGTTCCGATGTTTTCGCCGCAAGCCAAAACTTCATTAAATACAACTTCGCTACCTTCATTACCGGCGATTTTTTCAATTTTAACAACATCACCAGATGTTACTTTATATTGTTTTCCGCCTGTTCTAATTACTGCGTACATTTTTATTCACCTAATTTTACAATTTTAAACATAAAACGTTGCTT
>CALXWC010000027.1 GCA_944392265.1 uncultured Alphaproteobacteria bacterium
TCATCATTTGGAAAAAACATCTATTGCCAGACATATCTCTACTTTGAAAAACTTTTTCAAATTTTTGAACGCGCATAAAATCATCAAAAACACATCTATCGGAGCCATATCTTCTCCGAGAAGAAACAAGTCTTTACCTAAAGCATTGGATGTTAATCAGACTTTTGATGTATTAGATGAATGCAAAAATTTTGCAAAAAATTCTTGGCAAGGCCTGAGAGATACAGCTATTCTAACCCTGCTTTACGGTTGCGGTTTGCGTATTTCCGAAGCGCTAAACCTTAATGTCGGAGATTTTTCTAATCAAGACTTTATCCGCATTAAGGGTAAAGGCAATAAAGAACGTATTGTGCCGATTTTGCCACAGATTATTGATGCAATTAACGCATATATGAAGGAATGTCCTTATAACTTTAATAACGGAGACCCGCTTTTTTTGGGCGCCAGAGGAGAACGTCTTTCACCAAGAATTGTTCAAAGACTCTTGCAAAAGATGAGAACAGAACTCAATTTGCCTGATTGTCTCACCCCTCACGCTCTGCGCCACTCTTTTGCCACACACCTTTTGGCTGAAGGAACCGACCTACGCTCTATTCAAGAACTTTTGGGTCATGCTTCCCTTTCAACCACCCAGCGCTATACTGACGTTAATATTGAAACCCTTAAAAAAGAATACTCCAAACTGAAGCCAGTTTGATCGCATCGGTTAGACTGCCGCTCTTGCTGTGCCTCATGACCGCGATGCTCTTTTTATTCTTGGCGGAGAAATCGTGCCTTGAAAATATTTTTTATTAACAAACTTTATCTAAAATGATTTTGTTTCATCGTTATTAAAGAAGATATTTTCTTTTGTTCTTCTTGCCTTGAAGACAAATATTTATTATGGCGGCGAAGTGTTTCCTTATCTTTATACAATTTATTATCTTCCTCATTATAAATCCAGCCAAGTTTATCAGCAATTTCTTTCATATCTTTTGCTGTTAAATCTTGACTTTTTTTATCCATCATATCGTTTCTGATATCTTCATAAATTCGTCTTTCTTTATTAACATAACTATTTAATTTATGGCGATTATCCATATCGTCACCGCAAATTGCCGTTGCTAAATCAGGAAAAGCAAATTCCTTTTTTTGTGTACAATAAGGAGACTGTTCTACCAAATATTCCGGCGTATACACATTGTATTTTATATCTTGCAATTTAAATTCATTAGCGATTTGGCAAAGTTGGTTAGAAATTTCTTCAACCGGCATATCTAAATGAGTGTTAATGCCCAGATACAAAGCTTTGCCATATTGTCCGTCAAAACTGTTCCATGACTCAAAACGACCATCCTCTTTAATTTTTCCTTCTTTTATTAAGCGGTCTGCTATAGCCTTGTTTTTGTCGTCCAAGCTTTCATATCGAATCATGACAAAAGCGCGAGATGGATCATCTTTGTTGGCAGAACTCCAATAAGTTAATATGTTTTTATCATACAAATCTTCACATACAGCCAAACACGGTTCTTCTACAATCTTAGCTAAATCTTCTTTACATTCCACCTGTGTATTGCCGGCAAGAAAAATTTTTTCAACATCTCGTAAATATTTGGTCATGTTCAACTCCTAAATGTTTATAAAATTATATTACCACAGAAAAATATCTTCTGTCATGCTAATTTATTTTTGAAAATATCTAAACAAAAAAAATACCGTTGAACTTTCAACGGTATTTTAATTTTCAGAAACTTGTAACTAAAATAAATTACTTTAATTTCTTTTCAACGAACTCTTCGTGTTTTCTAGACTTCTTGTCATATTTTTTCAATGTCAATTTTTCCGGATGAGTTCTAGGATTCTTTTCTGCGAGGAAAAATGTTCCTGTTCCGGCTGTGCTTTCCATTTTAACTTTTACTTTTACTGCTTTTGCCATTTTCTTATACTCTTACAAATTAAGGTTCAAATTAAAAAACATTTAGCCGCATTATGCACTTTTTATATTCATTGTCAACATATTTCTTTTATTCTAGCTGATTATATTTCGCTTTTTATAATATGCTCTGCAATTTCAATATCAAATTCTTGACCTGCTCGGTCTTCTTTGGGGCATTTTTTTCTTTTTTGGCTTTCTAAATATGTATCCATATTACCTACCTGATTTAACCCTCTGGTGCAAACATCCGGCAATACGCCAAGCCCGTTTAACGCTACACCCTCTCCTGAATAAAAATATCCGGTTGTAATACCTAATTCAGAATTATTTTCTAACTGATACAGCTGTTGACGGCTCCCTTTACCAAAAGTTTGTGTGCCGACAACTTTTCCTCTGCTTTGGCTTTGCACAGACATTGCCAAAACTTCTGCTGAAGATGCCGTGTTTTCATCTACCAAAATGACTAACGGTTTTTCTTCATATTCTCCGTTTTCTTTGGCCTCAAAAAACTCATTGTTTCCATGCTTGTCTTGGCTGACAATGATAATGCCGGAATCTAAAAATACATCCGCAACTTTCAAAGCCTCTGACAAAGAGCCGCCTTCAGAGCCTCTTAAATCTAATATCATACCAACATTATCGGAATGATTTTGAATCGTTTCTTTCAAATTCTTCAGACTATACTTATTAAAAGACAACATCCGAACATATAAAATATCTCCCCTCATTGAGGCTAAATAAGGATGACGAAACTTTCCTTTTTCTTCTGCCATCATCGGATAATATTTTGAATATCCGTCCAAGCTGTTTTTCACACCTTGTTCCAATAAAATGTCTGCCAATTCAAAATCTTTGCGCTCTACTTCTTTAGAGATGTTTTTTGCCTCTTGGGTGATTTTTTCCATAAAATCTACATAAACATCAATCTCTTTGTTTTGCGCCTTGGGTTTAAGATAGCTTTTAATAATCTTTCCCTTATAATACAAGCTCACGCGTTTGCTATCATCAGCAACTGTTAAATTTTTATCAATTGTGTTCAAGGCTTTTAAGCTTTCAATCATCAGTTTTTGATTGTCTGCTTTTTTGATATAATTTTCATTAATCAGCTTATATACCTGACGATAAACATCCGCATCCGTATATGCTAAAGCCTGCGAAGTGTTTAAGCCTAATGTTAATCCTAATAAATAACTTATATATTTTTTCATTTTGCGTTTGATTTCTTACGTTTCTTTTTCAACTTGTTTTTATCTTTTATTTTTTCTTTTCTTTGTTTTTTGGGCAGTTTTTCTTTTTTGATTTTCTTTTTGCTTGGCTTTTTATCTTCTGCTCTTTTTGATAAGGCTTTCTTTATGGCGGCAACCTTTTTATAGCCACCTCTGATGATACCTTTTTTCTCAGCATAATTAAGCCCAAACTCAGAATCAATATATTTAAAGATTAATCCTCCCGTTATCGGAGATGCCTCCAACAAACGAACATCCAGCTCCTCACCAAAAGAAAAAACTAATCCGCTTTGAAGACCTATCAGCTGTGTATTGCCTTGAGAAAGCTCATATCTGTCTTGCGGTAGTGAAGACATCGGAATCAAACCCTCTGCGCCGATATTTTCTATCTCAACAAAGACACCGGCCGCACTCACGCCTGAAACTTTCACCTTAAAATCCGCCCCAATCATCGGCAGCAAATATTCTGAAACAAAGCGAGCCTGCATTTCTCTTTCGGCATTGGCGGCTCTTCTTTCCGTGATGCACAAATGATCTCCGGTTTCTTCAAAAACTTTTACGCTGGCGGTTTCTTCCAACTCGCCGCCATCGGGCATTTTATAAGCTTTTATCAAGGCTCTGTGCACCAACAAATCTGCATAACGACGAATCGGCGATGTGAAATGCGCATAGTCAGTTAAGCCCAAACCAAAATGCCCCAAATTGTGCGGAGAATATTTGGCCTGACACTGCAATCTTAAAATCAGCTCTCCCACACCAGCATTATAACCGTTTTGTGAGCATAAAGATAATATCTTATTGAAATGCTCGGGCTTTAAAGCGTTTATATCCGGCAATTTTAAACCTAAATTATGCAACAAAGGCGCAATGTCTTTTAACTTTTCTTCCAAAGGTTTTTCATGCACACGATACATAACCGGAAGCTTGCTCTTGCCCAAAGCTTTGGCTGCGCAAATATTGGCCGCAATCATAAATTCTTCCACAATTTGATGCGCTTCCAAATGCTCTTCTTTTTCTATGGCTACAACATCGCCCTTATCGTTAAAACGAATCTTATATTCATTGCTCTCTAAATTAAGCGCGCCTCTTTTGTCTCTGGCATCTCTTAACGCTAAATAAGCCTGATATATCGGTTCAATGGCTTTGGTATAAACCTCTTTGATATTGGCTGTTTTTTTGCCATGCAAGGCTTGCTCCACCTCAGGGTAAGTTAATCTGGCGGCAGAGTTAATATAAGCACGCTTAAAATCATATTGAATAATGTTACCAACCTTATCAATATCTATATAGCAAGCTATGACGGCACGATTTTCTTTTGGGCGCAAAGAACATAAGTCATTGCACAATCTTTCCGGCAACATCGGCACAACCTGATTGGGCAAATATACTGAATTGCCCCTCTTATAAGCTTCTCTGTCTAAAAAGCTTTGCGGACGCACATAAAACGCAACATCGGCAATAGCCACAATCAGCAAAAAGCCATCGGGCGTTTTGGTGGCATAAATAGCATCATCAAAATCTTTGGCGTCTTCTCCGTCTATGGTCACAAACGGAAGGTCAGTCAAATTTTCTCTAATCTCTTGATGATATTTTTCCAACTTATGGGTTTCTCTTATCACTTCTTTTGGAAACTCGCTTGGAATATCATATTTATCCAAAACCAAAGAAGATGCCGCCTTATGCAGATTAAACTTGCCCAAGTTTTTGATAATTCTGGCTTGTTTAAAACGTCTGGCGCCGCCTAATGCAACTTTTACAAAATCTCCCTCTTCTGCGTTTTTTACGTCATCAAGCAAGTAAGACATATTGTCTTTTTTATCTGAAGAACGGAGATAATATTTACCCTCTTTTTTCTCCACCACGCCATAGATGATTTCATCGGGAATATTGTCATTGCCCATATACATAATCGGCTTTGCAATATAAAAGTCTTTGCGTTTTTCAACTCGCGCCAAAAACTTATCCCCCAAGCCCAATGCCGGCTTGAACCTTTTATTTTCTTGAACATATATTTTGCTGTTTTGCGGATTGTCTGCCTCTTCCGTGCAAACGGCTTCATAATCTCCGTAATCTGTTGTTTTTAATATTTTTAAGACACAGGTTTCCGGAATGTCTTTTTTTGAATAAGTTTTTTTCTTCATTCTTCAATCTCCGCAATTAACGGCGCATGGTCAGAGGGCTTGGCGGATTTTCTGGTTTCTTTATCCACACTTACCTCTTTGAGTTTATCTGCCAGTTTGGGAGAAAGCAAAAAATAATCTATGCGCATGCCGTTGTCTTGCAACAATGCGTTTTGTGTATAATCCCAAAATGTATAGCCGATTTGATTTGGATATTTTGTTCTATAGGCATCATAATAGCCCAAATAAAACATGGACTTTAACTTGTCTTTGACTTCTTTTACATACAAAGCATTATTGATAAAAGGCTTGGTGTCATAAACATCTGCTTCGCTTAAAATCACATTAAAATCACCACCGATGATGATATTTTCATATGTATTTTTCAAATTTTGCAAATGAGCATACAAGGCATCCATAAATTCTAATTTATAACGCAACTTTTCTTTGTTTCCGATATCTCCGGTGGAAGAATTGCCGTTTGGCAAATATAGAGAAGCAACGCAATATTTATTTTGCTCTTTAACAAACTCAACTTCCAGATAACGCGAATGTTCATCGGTAAAGTTTGGTAAGTTTTTTTCTTTCAACGTCATTTTATGTTTGCACAAAACAGCAACACCGTTATAACTTTTTTCGCCCAAAACTTCTGCCTGATAGCCTAAGCTTTCCACCTCAAAAAAAGGAAAATTCTTGGTTTCTGTTTTAATTTCTTGCAACAAAACAACATCCGGATTTTCTTTTTTCAATAGGTTTAACAGCCCATCAATGCGTGCGTTAACAGAATTTATGTTATATGTCAAAATCTTCATAATCAGCCTTTACAATATTTTGTTTTGCATTGTATATTAAAAATAATTTGATTGAAAGGGAAAAAAATGGATTTAGCTTCTTATGCCTCAAAACCCGAAGAAAGTAAAGGAAGATTGTTTCCTGACTTTGTGAATCATATTCGTTCTGCTTTTCAACGCGACCGAGACCGTTTGATACACTCTTCCGCATTCAGACGTTTGGATGGCAAAACGCAAGTATTTGCCTATCATGAAGGAAAAAACTATCGCACCAGACTAACACATAGTATTGAAGTGGCTCAGATTACGCGCACCATTTGCAAATGTCTTAACTTGAACGAAGAATTGGGCGAAGCTTTGGCGCTGGCGCATGACTTAGGTCACTCTCCTTTCGGTCATGCCGGAGAAAGAGGCTTGCAAAATGCCATGAAAGACTTTGGCGGATTTGACCATAATATTCATTCTCTAAAAATCATGACCCAAACCGAAGTCCACTATCCTGAGTTTGACGGTTTGAACCTAACTTGGGAAACTTTGGAAGGAACAGTCAAACATAACGGACCAATCAAAAAAGTATCAAACAATTACCTTAAAGAATTTAACAAACGCTTTGATTTGGATTTGAAAAATTATCCTTCCCTTGAAGCTCAAGTAGCATCTTTTGCCGATGATATTGCATATAACAATCATGATATTGACGATGGTTTCAGAGCCGGATTTTTCTCTTTGGATGATTTAATGGAGCTGCCATTCATCAAAGATATTTTAGATGATTTTACAAAAAAGAATCCTAATGCCGATGAAAATTTGAAAATATATTCCGTGACCAGAAATTTGATTGCACAAATGATTTTTGATCTTTTGGACAACACAAAAAACAACCTCAAAAAATTTAATATTCAAACAGCGCAAGATGTGCGTTTGCAAAAACAATTTATGGTCAATTTTTCTGAAAATATGCAAAACAACATCCGCCTTTTGCATCAGTTTTTGAAAAAACATTTTTATACAAACACACAAGTTACCCGAATGGATATGAAATCTCAGCGTATTGTGGAAGATTTGTTTGGTATATTTATGCAAGATTGGCATCTTTTACCAATGGATGTGCGCAAGCATATTTCTTCACAAGCAAAGAATCAGGAGATTGCGGAGGTTATTTGCGAATATATTGCCAATATGACCGATATGTGCGCCATTGAAGAACATAAAAAACTTTTTGACCCGCATACACGTTTTTAATAAAAAAAACGCTGTTTGTTAAATGATTATAAAGCTTTTTAAAATAAACTGTACGAAAGTTTAAAGAATTTCAGACAGGAGTTTTTTATGTTTCCAGATTTTCCAGATGATAATAAGAATGAAGATTTCTTAAATGAATTCAGACAAAAAATCGCAGAACAATCAAACATTTCTTTTGAAGAAAGAAAAAATGATTTGAACCGTTCTAAAAGCGTTTTCATCGGTGCCGTCTCCGGTATTGCATTGGCTGCCGTTGTCGGATGGTTTGTTTTGTCTCCAAGATATGCTCAAAATGAAAATGTGGAAATTCCGGTTATCAGAAGACCACAAACTGCCGTTAAAGTTCAACCGACTGAACCAGGTGGTATGGAAATTTTGAATCAGGATAAATCTGTTTATGATATTTTAGATAAATCTGAGAACAATAAAAAAGTTGTTGAAAACTTGTTGCCTCCTCCTGAAGAACCTAAGCTCCCTGAAATTGTTTCTTCTCAAACTGATGTGGCTCCGGAACAAGACGCTATTGCTGATAAAATAGCTGATTCAGATGTAACTGAACAAGCTGAAAAAATCATCAGCATTGCGCAAGCTCCTGTTGCCAGTGTTGCTCAAGAGCCAAAGGCTGAAGCCGAAACAAAACCTTTGTCTCAAGCCATTAAAGAAGCTGCTAAACAAGAGCCTCAACCGGAAAAAACTAAAGAAGAAACCGTTAAAATTTCTAAAGAAGACATAAAATCTGTTTACACAGCTCAAATTAAAGACGGGAAAGTCGTTATGGCTAAAGAGGCCAAAGATATTCCGGCCGGTGTATGGCAAGTTCAACTTATTTCTTCCAACAAAAAATCTTCAGTTGAAAATTCTTGGAAAAATTTAAGCAAAAAATATAGTGTTTTAGCTCAACAACCCTATGAAATTGAAACTGCAGATTTGGGCGCAAAAGGAACTTATTATCGTTTGAAAGCCGGTGCGTTCAAAGATAGAGCCGGTGCAGATAACTTGTGCAACGATATTAAAGCTCTCGGCGGTTCTTGCATTGTAAAGAAAAAATAACATGACCCAACATATTCTTGCACTTATTTTGAACTTTGTTCCAATTATTATTGCCATTGTTCTGCATGAAATGGCGCATGGTTATGCTGCCTTGTATATTGGCGATAATACGGCTAAACGTTTTGGTAGATTATCCATAAACCCGATTAAGCATATTGATTTATTCGGAACAATTATTATTCCGGCTTTGCTTTATTTTTCTAAGGTTGGATTTATTTTTGGATGGGCAAGACCTGTTCCCGTGAATTTTACTAAAGTAAAGTCAGGCAAAGATATGCTTTTAGTAGCTTCAGCCGGTATTGTTATGAATATTGTTTTGGCAGTTATATCTGCCCTTATTTTGAAGCTTATCGGCTTACTACCCGAATCTTTTATCCAAAGCTTTTTAGAAGCTTTCTTTGTGAATATGGTGATTTATAATATTGTATTGGCCGTGTTTAATATTTTGCCTTTTCCTCCGATGGATGGCTCTAAAATATTTTTTGGCGCTATCAACAAGCCTTGGGCTCATAAATATATTTCAGCAGATAGAAACGGTTTAACAATATTCTTGTTGGTGGCTTTTGCTCTTCCTCTTTGTGGGGCTGCTTTTAATCAAAACTGGAATATTTTGGGTTGGTATGTCACCTCTGTTTCCAAGTTCTTTATTTCTCTTTTAATTTAAGGAAAAGATATTATGGATAGACCAATTCTTGCAGCAATGGTTTCGGTTTCGGGCGCAAAACTGACGGAAAATGAAAAGAGACTGCTTGAAAAAGGTAATCCGCTCGGCGTTTCTTTGTTTGGCAGAAATATCCAAAACAAAGCTCAAATAAAAAATCTTTGTTCTGAGATTAAAGAGGTTATTGGCAGAGATGATGTCTTGATTGCTGTCGATCAAGAAGGCGGACGTGTTCGTCGCTTAAAAGAACCCGAATTTAACAGCTCTATTGCCCAAATTGACTTTGATAACATCAGACAAAAATTTGGTGAAGATATTGCAATCAAAATGGCAGAATCTCATGCTCTGATAACAGCTCATGATTTACTTGAATGTGGTATCAATGTTAATTATGCCCCTTGCCTGGATGTTTTACACCCGAATACTTCAGATGTGTTAAAAAGCCGTTGTTTTAGTTGCGATCCTAATTTTGTGGCTAAATGTGGGCATGCTATGATTAAAGCTTATCAAAACGCTGGAATTTGCCCTTGCATGAAACATATGCCCGGTCATGGCTTGGCGCACACAGACCCTCACCTTGGTCTACCGATTATAGAAGAAACAATCACACAGCTTAATTCAGAATTTTATCCTTTTATATATAATGCCGATGCACCTATGGCTATGACAGCGCATATATTGCTTAAAGATGTTGATAGCAGCCATCCGGTTACACAAAGCAAAATTGCCATAAGCTCCCTTATCAGAGAAAAAATAGGCTTTGGAGGTTTTCTTATTTCAGATGCAGTTGATATGCATGCGCTTAAAGGAAGTTTGGATGAAAAAATATCTTTATCCCTTAAAGCCGGATGCGACGCTGTATGTTATTGCATGGGCAATGAAGATGATTTATCTCAAATTATGAACTTTTCATATTTTTTGACGGATGAAGCTTTAATAAGATTTGCAAAAATAAAAAAAATATTTCAAAATAACATAAACGGAATTGATATCACACCTCATCTTCAGTTTTATCAAAACCATATTGAAAAAATTGAACCGTATATTGATTCTTATGATGCAACAGAAACGCTTCACCTTATGAAGCAAAAATCTTAAACGGAGTGAATATTATGTTTGAATGGCTTCTTATAATTCTTGTTGTTGCTGCTATTTTTTATGCACCAGAATTACCCAAACTCCTTGAATGGGTTAAACCGCATTTAAACAAAATAAAACATTTGGAAAAATTAAAAAAATCAGAAAAAGACGACAAGCCTTCTAATGAAAATTAATGCTTTTATAAGCTATTGTTTTTCTTAAAAAGATTGTAGATTTTTTATTATTATTATGCTATATTAAAATTTGGATATAAACAAGGAGATATAGCATGAGCATCACATCTACCAGAAAAGTATCTGTGACCTCTGTCGTTTCATCAAAGCAGGAAAGAACCTATCCTCTTGGTGGACCTACGGAAAGTTTTGTTGAGCAAATTGATACAAACAACAATGTATCAGTCGGTAGTGATTTTGATGAAAATAACCGCAATCAAGCTTTTGCTCAAAGCTCACAAAAGTCTGAAGATAAGAAGCAGAAATCAAAAGAAAAAGAAGTATCCCTTTCAAACGGTGTTTCTTATACATCAAACACGTTAGAGGCTTTGGAGGCTAGCGGTGTGTTTGAAACAGAGGAAACACATTCTACTGCGCCTAATGTTAATAAAATCGGTATTTATGGCAATAACCAATCTATGATTGATGCCGACAACAACGAAAAGAGAAAGCAAAACTCTCTAAAAAGCCTATATGAAAAAAATCAAATGATTGAAGAAGTTGATAAGCTTATTTAGTTTGTTGTTTTTCTAATTCTTCCAAATCTGCCGGATAGGTAATATCAAAAATTTCATCTTTATTTTTGACTTTATATACTTTTGTATAATCTGCAAAACGCACCAATACAGGTCTTAGTTCCGAATCTTCTGGAACGACATCGGCATAGGCATAAAAATCTTTCCCCCAAATAATCGGATTGGTCTTTTTATTTTGATATTGAGATAAAATAACCTGCTTGTTATTGCCTTTTTTATACATATCTATCATTTGGTTTATATATTCAATTGATATGTTAGGCATATCTGCCGGCAATATCATTACCCCGTCACAAAAGCTTGGAACAGACTTTATTCCCATTTCGATTGATGTTTTAATGCCGGAACGAAAAGCCGTGTTTCTTACAACATTTACATCAATATCATCCAAATATTCTTCCATTTGCTCAGCCTGATATCCCGTGATTAAAAATACCGGAGATGCTTTTGACTTTACGGCTGCTCTCAAAGCCCTTAAGAAAACAGGTTCGCCGTTGATTGGCATTAAAAGTTTATTTCTACCACATCTGGCTCCCTTTCCTGCCGCTAAAACAATTGCGGCAATTTGAGCTTCATTTTTACCCTTATTTTCCGATGCAATGTAATGAGGATGTTCTTCGGGCAAAAGTTTTTCGGTTGTTGATAGGACAAAGTTTTGCGGGTGATCAAAGTCATATGTATTTAACTTATCACTCACAATTGCCTGACACATATAACGCACGGCATATGAACTATCTACACTGTCATATCTATGCGGAACGACTATAACTCTTTTGCTACCTTTTGAAGCTATGATAAAATCTCCTGCACCTACTTGCGGTAAATATGAGCAAACAATGTCATCTACCACGCTTTGTAAGGCTTTTACAATAACATCATGCGGGCATCTGGTTTGTTGTGCCGGCAAGATAAACAAAACATCATTATTTTCTTTTAACGCGCGTTGCAAAATATTGGCAATATCTTCCGAATTATGCGCCGCTTGATATTCGTGCTCAAACTTCAAATCCATCTTTGGAAAATCTCGTACCAATCTTTTGACAATGCTGGTAAAATGAGCTGTTTCTTTTTTATCATTTGTTAAGCGTGTATACATTAAACCAACTTTTTTAGCGCTGATATCATGAACAGAAATCATCTCCGTATTTCCGGACAAACTCATAAGCAATTCATCTACAATTTGTTGCGGCACGATGGGGAGATTAAGCTCTAATTCTGCAATTACGGTATTTTTTTCAACAACTATGTAGGGCTTGATGGTATTTAAGATGAAGAAGTTGCCGTGACGATTAAATTTTGCAATACGATCCTCATTAACGGCAAAAATACCGTCTATGGTGCTAACAATTTTGCAAACTCCGTTTTCATCTATGCTATATGCCGTATTTTGTCCGCAGAGTTTTGCCACAATTTGACCTAAAGCTGCTTTGGCATCAATATCTCCTTCTTCTTGCTCTGCCGCAAACATTGTTTCAATTAATGCTTGCTTAAACAAAGCTATATCTGCTTCTTGAACCTGATAAGCTCTTGGAAATGTTGTTTTTCCCAAAGTTATTTCATTAAACAAATATTTTCCGGCTAAATCTTTTATTTTAAACTCTTGGCAATTCATCTTAATCCCTTTTCTGATAACAGTTTCATCATACCAATATAAATAAAATAAAAAAGCTTCATTTGCAGGTTTACAACAAATTTTATTGATTTTGATAAAAAATAGATGACTTTTTGAAAAAAATGGGCTATATTTCTTCAAGTTTATAACAATAATAAGGTATGTTGTGAAAAAAATAATTTCAATCGCTGATGCCGGAAAGCTTGTTACCGACAATTCTTCCGTTATGATTGGTGGCTTTTTGCGTTGTGGTACTCCGGCTAAAATTGTTGATGAATTGGTAAAAAATAAAACTTCTAACCTCACTCTTATTGCAAATGACACCTGCGTTCCTCAATATGACCGCGGTAAGCTGATTGTTAATAAGCAGGTGAAAAAAGTTATTGCCGCTCATATCGGTACAAATCCGGAGACCGGCAAACAGATGCATAATGGTGAAATTGAAGTTGAGCTTGTACCTATGGGAACTTTGGTTGAAAGAATCAGAGCTGCCGGAAGCGGCTTGGGTGGTGTTTTAACCCCGACCGGCGTGGGCACGTCTGTTGAAGAAGGTAAGCAAACTTTTGATATAGACGGCAAAAAATTTATTTTTGAAAAGCCTCTTAAGGCTGACTTTGCTCTAATTTATGCGACCAAAGTAGATAAATTCGGCAATGCCTTCTTGGAAGGAACAACCAGAAATTTTAATGTGGTGATGGCAACCGCTGCCGATACCGTTATTGTGGAAGCACAAGAAATCTCTGAAGAACCGTTGGACCCAAATATTGTGACAATCCCCGGAATCTTCATTGATTATGTGGCTAATTAAGGAGATGAAATGGAACTTTCCAAAGAACAAAAACGCGAAATTATTGCCAGACGTGTTGCTCAAGAACTGCACGATGGAGATGTGGTAACTTTGGGTATCGGGATTCCGACCGAAGTTGCTAACTATATTCCGCATAATGTGAATGTTATCTTCCAATCTGAAAATGGAATTATCGGTGTCGGACACAAAGATCTTAATCCTAATGACCCGCCGTCTATTACAAATGCCGGTGGTGTTCCCGTAACAGCAAAGTCCGGCGCTTGTTTTTTTGACTCTCAAATCTCTTTTTCTATGATTCGCGGCGGACACATTAATGCAACGGTTTTAGGTGCTTTGCAAGTGGATCAAGAAGGAAATTTGGCTAACTGGATGGTGCCTGAAGTTTTTGTTCCGGGTATGGGTGGCGCTATGGATTTGGTTGTGGGTGCACAAAAAGTGATTATTGCCATGGAACATACCAATAAAGGCGAAAAAAGAATCTTAAAAAAATGCACACTTCCCCTCACCGCTGCACATGAAGTTGACCTTATTGTGACCGAAATGTGCGTGATTGAAGTAACAAGTGAAGGATTGCTCTTAAAAGAAATTAACCCGCTTTTTTCTTTGGATGATGTTTTGGATGCCACTGAGGCTGATTTAATCATTCCGGATGTATTTATGCAAAAAGCGGTATAATTTTGACAATATCAATAAAAAAAAGAGTGAGGAAAATTCCCCACTCTTTTTTTATGCAAAGATTTGTGCCAATTTCAGATTTTCTTTTTCATTGGTTAAGTTTATGCTTAATGCTGAAATGGTTATGTTTTTAGAATGAATTTCTTTGTCATCATCAGGAAAGATGCTGTCTGGTTGATATACCCCTTCCAAATTATCCATACACATTCTTTTCTTTTCTACACTGCCTTCATCAAAACGTCTGGTTCCATGACGACATACCACTATTTTTTTCACCTCTTCGGCCGGAACATTAGGAAAATTTATATTAATCAAACAATCGGCATGGCATGGTTGCGCACAAACCTTTTTAACAATATCTTCCAAATAAATATCTGCCAGATTCCAATGAACAACCTCAGCTCCGTCTGTTAATTGAGAAACAGCCAGAGATCTTACACCATGCAACAATCCTTCAATTGCAACACCGATAGTTCCCGAATAGGTTATATCATCTGCAATATTACGTCCGTTATTTATTCCTGACACTAATAAATCTGGCTTTTTATCTTTCATTATCATCGCCATGGCTATTCTAATACAATCTGTCGGCGTTCCTTCAACGGCAAAATGTCTTTCATCTATTTTATGGACAACATTTGGAAAACTTTCTGCAGAACTGTGCCCTGCCATGCTTCTTAGTGTATCAGACGTTATGGCATGACTGGCACCGCTTTTTTCCTTGTTAGGCGCAACAACCCACACATCTGCACCAAGTCTTTTTAATATGTTTTCAAGGAGCTTTATTCCCCTAGCCTCAATTCCGTCATCATTTGATATAAGAATTCTTGCTGAAGAAAAGTCTTTTATTGGTTTGAAGTGCATCTATCTTCCTCCATAACGTTTGCTGTAAATAAGGCTCTGATGATTTGCTAAGCGAGCATTAAAGAACTCTGATAAAATCCTTTTTTCTTCTTTGCTCAATCCCAAAATTTGAATTGATTCGTTAATATAGTTCAATTCATAAGCCAAACGTTTTTCTTCATATGGCGATAAGGGTTGTCTTTCTTTTGCCTTGATAATGTGCGGAATGTCATTATGATTAACATTTTCTGAAAGCAATTTGTTATTTCTATCGACAACATTTAAGTTATAATCAGCGCCCTTATTGATGGCATCAACCACAATATCCACGCCATCTAAAGTTCCTTTGCTTAAAAAGTCATGACTTTTTAATGGGACCAATCTCGGGATAATCATTTCTTCTTCAGGACAATCTAAATTATGCCGTCTGGCCTGAAAATATCTGGTCACATTACTCAAATAACACATATGTTTGTTTGCAGAAACGTATGTAAAGTTAATTTGGTATCCTCTTTTTCCAAATAACGCTTCCAAAGAATCTTTAGGGTGATTGTTGATGTCTATGCAAGGGGTGGATATAAGAATATGTCTGTTTTCATCAGCAGCGCGCAATAATGTATTGTCACGCAAAGCCAAAGGAAGCTGGCAATAATAATCCGCAATTAAAGGATTTTCCTTAACTGCGGCTAACACGCGTTTATCATATGGGCGAAATTCATCAAAATCTGCTTCTACTAAATTGCCATCATATTTCTTTAACAAAGCTCTTTCCACGCTTGATTTTCCGGCTCCGGGATACCCCAAAACAACCTCAACCACAGGTCTTTCATCTGAAGATATCGGATGAGAAGAACTTAATTGTCGGGTGCAAACCTTATTAACCATTAAATTGATATATGTTTCTGATAACGGCTCGACCTCAGATTTTGTCTTTTTAGGGTAAAGAACCGTTTTACAGCTGGCTATAGAATGACGCAACTCATTATATATATCATTCATATCTTTATCCTTTGCTGTCTAAATGATTTTCTTTAATGTCAATAGATTAATATAAACAAAATATATTTGCAAGAACATCTAGACAAAAAAAGAGTGAGGGATAATTCCTCACTCTTTTTTTTGCTTGGTTTATGCAGTCAACACTTCCAAGCACTCAAACATCACGCGGATGTGGTGTTTGGTTCCGGTAGTGACAACGCCACAATGACCGGCATCGCTCATGGCGGAGAACCAGTCAAAATCTTTTGATTTGACTAATTTTTCTAGCTTGGATTTGGTCATAAACATCGCCATTTTATCGCGATAATGACCTTCCAAAAGCTGCTCTAGAGCCAAAATGATTGTGCCTGAAATCTCATACAATTCGTATGTCAATTCCTTAGCACCGACCATGGAACAGTTCCATCCTTCACGAATGTCATTTGCCCATCCTGAACGGAAAAGCTTTAAAGACTTGATTGTTTCTTTCACGTCAGCAGAACAAATTTCTAATTTTGCCATAAATTATCTGGGTTTGTTTATAGAGGGTGTGTCCTTGAGCACGTCCCGTTCCCTCTTTGGTAAAAAAAATTAAATAAAAAATTTTGTATTAAGCAAATTGGGAAATATGAAAAATCTTCAATATAGAAACCCATATTAATAGAAAAATTCATAAAAATTGCCAAAATACTTAAAATACTTTTCTCTTATATCATAAATTTTACAATCATGCAATATATTTTGGACAAAACCCTCAAATTAAACAGACAAATTCTTTAATAACACTCTTATATAGTCAGAGATCGAAGTATATTAGTCTTACTTTGGCAATCATTTTCTATTTTCTTTACTGTTTCATTCTTCATTTTTTTTAATAATAAAATTAGGTCATTAATAAAATCTTGCGGGTTTCTATTCTCAGTACAACTTATTCTTTGCAAATTTACTTGTAACTGCCAGTTTTTATACAAAGATATTTTTTTTATATCTTTTGTAAAAATACACCTCATTTTATAATCTGTTGGCTCTTTGTTTTTTTCAGATTTATATTCTATTAAAAAAATCATATCGTAAATATGACTTTTCTGTAATCTATCAATATACTTATTGATAGATCCTATAAACGGAGCTGACTTTCTTAACTTGTTAGTAGGTAATAAATTAACGTATATTTCTTCTGTTTTATCAGTGCTTAATTTAAATTTTAATAAAATTTCATATTTTTCTTTAGGAGAATCATTATTTATTATTAAATTTTCGAGATATTTAAATTTTGATTTATTCTCTTGAAAAGATCTCTGCAATACTTGTGCAATATAATTGGATATTTCTGCACTTAAACGCTGGCGCTCATTACGTCTATTTATATTTATAAAAATACCCTTCCAGTTAATCACTGAATTGAGGATATTTAAATCATCTTTTATCATAGTGTCATATGCAGGATTATATACCATTGAACTTTCCTCTAACTAAATATTTTTTATTCTACATTGTATATATTATGCTTTTTATCTATTTCAATACTCAATAAGCAAAAAAAAGAGATGCAAATTTGCATCTCTTTTTTTGTATCTTAATTCTAAAGCTAAACGATTAACGTTTAGAGAATTGGTAAGAACGACGAGCTTTAGCGCGACCGTATTTTTTACGTTCAACGGTTCTGTCATCACGAGTTAAGAATCCAGCTTTCTTCAAAACTGCTCTCAATTCTGGCTCATATTCGTTCAAAGCTTTTGAAATACCGTGTTTGATAGCACCAGCTTGACCAGACAATCCGCCACCTTTAACTGTGCAAACAACATCAAATTCATTCATGCGGTTAGCAACTTCGAAAGGTTGATTGATAATCATTTTCAATACCGGACGAGCAAAGTATTGGTCAATTGATTTTTCATTAATGGTAATGTTACCTTTACCAGGTTTAATCCATACACGAGCAACAGCGTCTTTTCTTTTACCTGTGGCATAAGAACGACCCATTTTGTCGCGGTTTGGTTTACGAACCTTAACTTCTTCGTTGTTAGAGGCGTTTTTGATTTCTTGCAAATCCATTATAATGCACTCCTTTTATTCTTCGGGTTCTGAGAAGCAATATCCAAAACAATCGGATTTTGAGCAGTATGAGGATGATTTTCTCCTGCATATACTTTCAATTTTGTCATCATTTGACGACCTAAAGGATTACGAGAAATCATACGTTCAACGGCTTTCTCAATAACTCTTTCAGGGAAACGACCAGCCAAGATTTTGCCAGCTGTTGTTTCTTTAATACCGCCAATCCAACCAGTGTGTTTGAAGTATTTTTTATCTGTTAATTTTTTGCCTGTTAATTTTACTTTATCAGCATTGATAACGACAACATAGTCACCGCAGTCCAAGTTTGGAACGAAGCAAGGTTTGTGTTTACCACGCAAAATCTTAGCGATTTCGGCAGAAAGACGACCCAATACTACTCCAGATGCGTCAACTACATACCATTTTCTTTCAATGTCAGATGGTTTTGTTGCATATGTGTTCATATTTTCTCTCTTTTTAAAGATAGTTGTTAAATTC
>CALXWC010000028.1 GCA_944392265.1 uncultured Alphaproteobacteria bacterium
GTACATATGAAGACTTAAAAGGTGCAGAAATTGTTATTGTAACAGCCGGTGCCAACCAAAAACCGGGCGAAACTCGTATTGATTTATTGGGACGCAACGTCAAAATTTTTGAAAGTATTATTCCGCAAATTGCTAAAAACGCTCCGGATACAACTTTAATCATCACCGCAAATCCGGCAGATATCATGACCGAAGTTGCCATCAAACTTTCCGGATTCCCTAAAGAAAGAGTTATCGGTTCCGGCACTGTTTTGGATACTTCTCGTTTCAGAACCTTGCTTGGTTATCACTTGGGCGTTTCTCCGCAATCTATTCACTCTTATGTTTTGGGTGAGCATGGCGACAGTGAAGTTTTGGTATGGTCTGCAGGTGATGCCGGTTCCGTTCATATTGAAGACTTGGCTCGTATGATTGGCAAACCTTTAACTCCGGCTGTTAAAGCAGAAATTGATGACGGTGTTCGCAACTCTGCATATAAAATTATTGATGGTAAAGGCGCTACTTTCTATGGTATTGCCGGTGCTTTGAGCCGTATTTGCCAAGCTATCACCAACAATGAATATGCCATTTTGACCGTATCTTCACACCATGATGATGTTGAAGGTGTTAAAGGCGTATGCTTATCTTTGCCGACTGTTATTGGCAAACGCGGTGTTCATCAAGTAATTAAACCACACTTGAATGAAGAAGAAGCCACAGCTTTGCGTGAAAGTGCCAAAGTTATGAAACAATATTCTGATCAAGCTTTGGAATTAATTAGCAAAGACGCTAAATAACAGCTGACACGAAACATTTGCAATTCCTCTTCTTTTATTATAAAAGCAAAAGAAGAGGAATTTTTTTATATATGAGAGGAATTTTTTGTGGTTGAAGTTGTCACATTAGGCTGCCGAATAAACAGCTATGAGTCAGAAGTTTTGAAAGAAAAATTAGGTAATTTAGACAATGTAATTATTGTCAATACATGCGCTGTTACGGGAGAAGCCGAGCGCCAATGTCGACAAACGATTCGCAAATTGCGTAAAGAAAATCCGGAGGCAAAAATTGTTGTCACCGGCTGCGCTGCTCAAGTTGCCACCAAAAAATTTGCCGATATGCCCGAGGTTGACTTGGTTTTGGGCAACAAAGAAAAAGCCGAAATTGAAAATTATATCGATTCGAAAGAAAAAGAAGTTGTTAGTGACATCTTTAACTACGATTCTTATGACAAATATATCATCACCGGATTCGAGGGAAGACACAAAGCTTTTGTTCAAATTCAGCAAGGCTGCAACCACCGCTGCACCTACTGCATCATCCCTTATGCCAGAGGTAACAATCGCTCGGTTAAAGAAGAAGATGTCATCAAACAGATTCGCAAGTTATTGGAACAAGGTTTTAGAGAAATTTGTTTAACCGGCGTGGATGCCTGCTCTTATCAACCTTCTTTTTCCGGCTTGGTCAAACACATTTTGGAACAAATTCCTGAGTTACCAAGTTTACAATTTGGTTCTTTAGACCCTGCCGCTTTGGATGATGAGTTTATTGCCTTGGTAGGAAATGATAAAAGAATTTATCCGCATTTTCACTTATCCATTCAATCCGGCGATAATTTGATACTAAAAAGAATGCGTCGCCGTCACTCAAGAGAAGATGTAATAAATCTGTGCAATAAGATTCGCGCTGTTCGTCCCGAAGCCACTTTCGGTTCTGATTTCATCTGCGGTTTTCCGACCGAAACCGAAGAGCAATTTGAAAACACCGTCAAACTGGTAAGAGAAGCCGGAATTAATAAATTGCACGTTTTCCCTTATTCGGAACGCTCCGGCACACCTGCTGCAGCCATGCCGCAAGTTCCCGTTAATATCAGAAAAGACCGTGCCAGAAGATTACGCTTGGAAGGAGAATGCATAGATGACTAATTTTTTTCAAAAACTGGGGTTAGGCTTAAAGAAAACTTCCGATAAACTTTCTGGCGGAATTACCGATATTTTCACCAAGAAAAAAGTTGATGAACAAACCTTAGAAGAACTGGAGGAATTGCTGATAACTTCCGATATTGGCATCAAAGCCACCACCAAAATTTTGCAAAACTTTGCCAAACGCAAATTAGATAAAGATGCCGATGAGCAGGAAATCAAACAAGAATTGGCTTCAGATATTGAGCAAATTTTATTTCCTTGCCAAGCACCTCTTTTTATCAATAAAGAGCATAAACCTTACGTGATTTTAATGGTTGGCGTTAACGGCGCCGGCAAAACCACCACCATCGGCAAATTGGCTTCTAAGTATAAAGCACAAGGGATGAAAGTTTCTCTGATAGCTGGAGATACCTTCCGTGCTGCCGCTGTTGAACAACTCCAAGTTTGGGGAGATAGAAACAACATCAGAGTATTTTCAGGAAAACCCGAATGCGATGCTGCCAGTTTATGCTTTGACGGATTAAAAGAAGCCATTAAAGAAGGCGATGACATTGTATTTATCGACACAGCCGGCAGGTTGCAAAACAAACTTAATTTAATGGAAGAATTGAAAAAAATTGTCCGCGTCATCAAAAAACAAATCCCCGATGCGCCGCATTCAACTTTACTCACTTTAGATGCCACCACCGGACAAAATGCCTTGTCACAAGTTAAAACTTTTAAGGAAATGGTTGATGTCAATGGATTGATAATAACTAAGCTCGACGGTAGCTCTAAAGGAGGTATTTTAGTTGCTATTGCCGAAGAAAACCCCACACCTATTCATTTCATCGGCATTGGCGAAGGCATAGATGATTTGGATGAATTTAACGCACATGATTTTTCCAATAGTTTAATGGGATTAAAATAAGGAAGGAAAACAAATGAAAAAACTGTTTTTGCTAAGCATTTTATCAATATTTTTAGCTTCCAACGGGCATGCTCAAAACACCACTCAAGCCTTGTCCGAAGCATTCCAAGCATCTTTAAACAAATGCCAACCGGCAAGCGAAGAAAAACAATTCTTCTTCATCACCGAAAAAGCTGAAATCATTGGTATTGAAAACAAGGGCTGCCATATCAAATATGCTGATTTTGACTTATATATTCCGTTGGAAAAACTTTCCACCATCAAAACCTTTGAAGATATTAAAGCCTTAGCCGGAGATAACACCATCAGTCAATATACGCCAAAATTTTCCACACTCGGCTTGAAAGATGAGTTAATGTCTTGTTTAGGTTCATCCTCATATCAACAAGGTGCATCCGAAACCACCAGCATGAGTGGTATCAGCATCACAAACCATATGACCTCCGAAAAATCAGGTAATGAATGCGTTTTGACATTTCATAATACTTTGGTTAGCAATAATAAAAAAACTGAATATAAAAAAGTTTGTCATATTCCATTAAACAAAATCCCCGAATTATTGAGTTATGAAGAAAAGAATATGCTGTCAATTATGGAAGAGCAAAAGCTCTGCCAATAAAAAACAAAAGCCTGTTCTTATAAAAGAGCAGGCTTTTTTTATTTATGCATCATCGCAAACCGGACAATAAATCAAAACGCCTTGCCCATAGATAAACGGGTTAGAAAACTTTTTGATTTCACCTTGTTCTTGATAAGTCAAAACATAGTTTTGCATCTCACAACTTTTGGGATGCAAAAACTCCAATCTTTTCAAACCATCAATATTATTCAGATGCAAGTTTACCACTCTCACCTCTTCAAATGACGGCAATCTCCACGAATTATTATTCATCAATCTGGGGATTTTTGCTAAAAAAGCATCTAATTCATTTTGAGGGCAATCAACGGAATTTGCAAAATCCAACCAAACCCAAAAAGGCTTAACCTCATGCCAACTAATTTTTATAGCCAATGGTTTTTTATTTGGATTCAGCCTATTAGAAATAGACCCGTCTTCATAATAAACCTCAAAAGGATATTTTGCTTCATAAACGAGCAAATCCTTAACCAATGAAGACAATTCACTCACCAAGATATGATTTTCTTGGCAAAAAGATTTCAGTTTTTTAATTTTTTCAAAATCCATAACACATAAAAATTTAGTTCATAATAAATACTTAGCACAATAAATATATTCCAAATTTTTCTTTTGCCAAGCGTAAAATAAAAAGCCTGTTCTTTAATTAGAACAGACTTTTTTATAAATTAATCAGCATCGCACACTGGCCACCAGTTGAGTTTTTCGGTCAAACTAACATTGCTTGCATATGCATCTGGAAAATAGTCTAGTACTCCTTTACGGTTAAAGTATAGTGCACCATAAAGCTTATGATCATCATCAAAACACCCCATAAAACATTCTTCATAATCTACATCTACTTCCATAAAATCAGGTAAATCAAAGATATGCCTCAAGTTAGATAAATACTCGAAATTGTTTTCCAACAACAACGGTATTTCATTTGTATCCGGGATTCGCCACGAATGTGAGGAAATTTTTGGAAGCGTTTCAAGATAAGCTTGTGCTTGCGCAAAATCAGCCTTCTTTAAGACTAATGTAGAAACCCAAAGCTCTCTTTTATCAAGCAAAGAAAGAAGTTTAAAAGCTATCGGATTTTTTGTTAAATTAATTCGACGCGTAATTTCTCCGTCTTCATAATAAATATCAAACAGAGAACCTTTTTCAATTCTTGTCATATGAGAAGACAATTCTAAGAGTTCAACTACACTGATACCATTTTGCGCACAAAAGGTCTTGAGTAAATTAATTTTACTCCATATTTCTTCTTTTGTCATAACATGATAATTTTAAGTGAATAATAAATATTTGATGGATTTTGTATCATACAATTTTTCTTTTGCCAAGTTTTTTTCACATCAGCAAAATCTGCCCTTAACAAAAGCGATATTCACTTTTATAATGAGCCTCAAGTTTTTTAAGGATAAGAAAATGGAAGATTTATTAGATTTTATGCAACGTCCGGCACCTGCCCCGATTTCTGTTTCCGCGCCCAAACCAGAGCCTGAACAAGAAAAAGAATTTACGGTTAGTGAAATTTCTGCCGAAATCAAACGCTTTGTTGAAACAAAGTTCAATCATGTGCGCATTAAGGGTGAAATTTTTGGCGGTAAAAGAGCTGATTCCGGTCACTGGTATTTATCCTTAAAAGATGAAAACGCCGTTTTATCTGCCGTCATCTGGAAGGGTGTTGCCATGCATCTTCCCTTCAAACCTGAAGACGGATTAGAGGTTATTGCCACCGGTAAGATTACGACCTTTGCCGGCAAATCATCTTATCAGTTGGTGATTGAACAAATGGAAATTGCCGGCACCGGTGCGTTACTCAAGCTATTGGAAGAACGCAAGAAAAAATTTGCCGCAGAAGGTTTGTTTGATTTGAGCCACAAAAAACCTATTCCATTCTTACCTCAAACCATTGGTGTTGTCACCTCGGCAAGCGGTGCGGTAATAAGAGATATCATCCACCGCGTAAGAGATCGTTTTCCTACCCCGATTTTATTGTGGCCCACTCCGGTTCAAGGAGAAGGAGCCGCCGAAAAAATTGCGGCAGCCATTAATGGCTTTAACCAATTTCCTCAAGGGGGCATTCCTCGTCCTGACGTTCTGATTGTGGCTCGTGGCGGCGGTAGCTTGGAAGATTTATGGCCGTTTAATGAAGAATGTGTTATTCGCGCGGTTTATGATTCGGAAATTCCGATTATCTCCGCCGTTGGTCATGAAACAGACACCATGTTAATTGACTATGTTTCAGACAAACGTGCCCCGACACCAACCGGCGCTGCTGAATTTGCCGTTCCGGTCAAAGCAGAATTACAAATGCAAATTAACACCTTGCAAAGCCGTATGAGCAATGGCGTTTTGCGTTACTTTGCAGAAAGAAACAATCAATTAGAAGCTTTGCGCCGAGGCATTCCAAATTTATCACAAATTTTATCCGAAATCACCCAGCGCTTTGATGACAGAATTGAAAGATTACAAATTTCATTCAAAAATTTATTGAGCGGCAAGCAAGCACTCTTAGAGCGTTGCGCCTTAAGACCTTATTACATCAAAAATATTTTTGAAAAAAATCAAGAAAATTTAAAGAATTTATCGCTTAGATTAGATTCAGTTTCGATTGATTCGGTTTTGAAACGAGGTTTTGCTTGGGTTCGCAATCAAGATATGCAAACCATATACACGATTGAACAAGCTAAATTAGCTGAAAGTTTAGATATCAAACTCATAGATGGTTCTATCAAAACTTATATGGACAAAGCACCTTCCAAAACCGAAAACGGTAAAGGGAAAAAGGTAAAAATAAAGAATGAAAAATTGCAAATTGACTTATTTGATATGTAGTTTTATGACACTGAGCTCGGTAGCTTTTGCGCAACCGCAAATAACCATATGTGGTAACCTTGCTCAGGGAAAAATTGTCAAAGGTCATGGAGAAAATTTGCAAAAAATCCGTATTAACGGTGCCAATCATCAGGTCGATAAAAACGGTGACTTTATTTTTGCATTAACCAGAGAACAAAAATCAAAAACCACACTTGAAGCAACCGATAAAGACGGCAACACCTATAGATATGAACTAAATATTTCCCCAAGTCATTGGGACATCCAAAACATTAAAGGTTTGCCTCCAAGAAAAGTTACCCCCTCTAAAGAAGATCAGGCAGAAATCAACCGAGAAAGAACACTCGTTCGAGGCGCTTTGAAGGGAGACAGATTGGAAACCTATTGGAAAAATGGTTTTATTGAACCAGTTCAAGGTAGAATTAGCGGACATTATGGCGGTCAAAGAATAATGAATGGTCATAAGATGAACCCG
This sequence comes from uncultured Alphaproteobacteria bacterium, assembly GCA_944392265.1. Lineage (GTDB taxonomy): Bacteria > Pseudomonadota > Alphaproteobacteria > RF32 > CAG-239 > CAJLXD01. The sequence goes on from CALXWC010000028.1 coordinate 6,750, forward strand.
CATGCCGGCACAGATATCGCAGCCCCTTTAGGCACACCGATTAAGGCCGCCGGAGATGGAATTGTCACCCTCACCGCTCCCAACACATTTTACTCCGGCAATGTTGTTGTCATTGACCATGGTCATGGTTTACAAACCATTTATGCTCATATGAACAAAATCAGCGTCAAAGAAAAACAAGCCGTAAAAAAAGGTGACATTATTGGAGAAGTCGGCAAAACTGGACGTGCGACCGGACCTCATCTGCATTGGGGTGCATCATTAAGAAATACGCGTTTTACTCCGCATTCATTATTAGATTTGAACGCAAAAAACAATACTTGTATCAAACTCAAACAGGAAGAAAAAGATGAGTGATATATTACATAAAACACCAACAATTGAAACAATTACTTGTCTAATAGTAGATGATGACAAGTTTTCAAGAACTTTTGCCAAAACCGCACTTTATCAAATTGGCGTAAAACAGGTAAAAGAAGCCGCCAGCATATCTGAAGCCATTGATATGTTAAATGAATATAAAATTGACGTTATTCTATTAGATCAACAAATTCCAGATAAGTTTGGCTTAGAATTTGTAAAAGAGCTCAAAAGCGGCACGTATGGCAACAATAAAAATATCCCTGTGATTATGATTACTGTTGACACAAAAGAACAAACCGTATTAACTGCCAAAGGTTTAGGCATACAAGAATATTTGGTAAAACCAATTTCTCCCGTTGCCTTAAAAAAGAGAATTTGTAGTGCCGTTGGAATAGGACAGGAAAAAATCTAAATGCTTAGCAATATGAACATTATATTACTCTCTTTATTACAAGGGATAACCGAATTTTTGCCCGTAAGCTCGTCCGGGCATTTGATTTTATTTTCAAAATTCACCTCTTTTCCAGATCAAGGTCAAGCGATGGATGTAGCTTTGCATATCGGCTCCATTTTAGCCGTTATGATTTATTTTTCCGAAGAAATTTGGAAAATGTTAAAAGGGCTGATAAAATCATATTTCTTGCCTAATTTTAAGGAAGAAGGAAATCGCGTTTTTTGGTTAGTTGTAATTGCAACTATTCCGGCTGTTTTTGCTGGTTTATTAATCAAATCTGAAGGTGTTGAATGGATGAGAAGCACCAAGTTGGTTGGATGGACAATTTTGGGCTATGGCATTTTATTATTCATTGCCGACAAAATCGGTATGACCATCCGCAAAGTCAATCACCTAGGTGTGTTAGATGCTTTGCTCATCGGTTTGGCACAATGTTTAGCCTTAATACCGGGAACAAGTCGTTCAGGCATCACCATAACCATGGCTCGTTTTTTGGGCATGGAAAGAAGAGAAGCTGCCAAATTTTCAATGTTATTATCCATCCCAACCATTATTGGAGCTGGCTTGTTGGTGGGCTATGAATTATATCAAGAAGAAAATTTATTAAGCATCATTTTAGCTATTGACGGAATTTTATATTCGTTTATATTTTCAATCATTGCAATATATGTCGTGATGTGGTGGTTGAAGAAGTCAACATTTCTGCCGTTTGTAATATATCGTATATGTTTTGGCGGATTTTTGTTGTTAGATTCATATAACTACATACATTATTTGCACTAAGCAAAATGCCCTGATGGCGGAATTGGTAGACGCGTAAGTTTCAGGTACTTATGAGAGTTTTCTCGTGGAAGTTCGAGTCTTCTTCAGGGCACCATAAAAAAGACACCCTTTATGGGTGTTTTTTTATGGTGATTTAAATAAAGTTCTCGAACTTCTAGAAGGAAGTTTGACTAGGAGGAGAAAAGACTTTTAAGCATAAAAAAAGGTCCTATCTGGACCTTTTCTATTACCTTTAGATAACTGCTATTCCCTCTTTTTTCTCGCTTTCTTCTAAGACAACACGCCAATAGTTGTCATTATACTCAACCGTTCTTCCTACTAGAGCAAACATAAAGCTTGGATACTTTGGTAAAGGGAAACGCATTGTTCTTCCATTATCCAGAACAACATATGCCACATGGCATGTGATTTCTTTCATGTTGTCTTCCGGTTTTTCAAAAATAATTCGTTCACGGACATGCTGACATCCGATAATTTCATATTTTTCCATATGTAAATAATTTAATTAATAAATAGATAAATCACTCTTACAATAGAAAGGTTTGTCCATTTTGTCAATGACAAAAAATATATTTAAATACCAAACATTAAGCATTTTTCCTTTAATATAAGCATGCATAATACAAGAAAGGAAAATATCATGAATGAAGCAACCATCATCTTTTTAAATCTTATAATTTTTTTAATCATCGTCCCCGGATTAAGAATTGTTATGCAATATGAAAAAGGCATTATTTTCACATTAGGAAGATATACCAGCACCAAAGAACCGGGGTTAAGATGGTTTTTTCCTATTATTCAAACCATGGAAAAAATTGATATGCGTATTGTAACGGTTGATGTTCCCAAACAAGAAGTCATGACCAAAGATAATATTCCGGTCAACATCAATGCTGTTGTTTATTTTAAGGTTAAAAATCCGGAAAATGCGGTTATTCAAATTTCAGATTATATCACAGCCGTTATCCAACAAAGTCAATCTGCCCTAAAAGACGTTATCGGCACCAACGATTTGGATACTGTTTTGTCTGAAAGAAAGCGCATCGGAGAAGAAATAAAAAACATTGTTGATTTGACAACCGACAAATGGGGCATTGATATTGAAGCCATAAATGTTCAAGAAATTGAATTACCCGAAGACATGAAACGCGCCATGGCTAAACAAGCTGAAGCTGAAAGAAACCGCCGTGCAATGATAATTGCAGCTCAAGGAGAACTTGAATCTGCACAAAAAATGTTAGAAGCCGCACAAACTTTGGAAAAAAGTCCGGTTACCATGCAGTTAAAAACATTGCAGACAATTAAAGACATCTCCACCTCTCCTTCTCAAACAATTGCTCTGTTTCCAACAGAAATAACCAATTTATTAAAGAAATAGGATGAATAAGATAAAATTATCAGATTTGCTTCTTAATTGGTATCAAACATATGGGCGCGATTTGCCTTGGCGAGTTAAAGGCGGCGCCCATCCCGACCCCTATGTCATTTTGGTATCAGAATTTATGCTCCAACAAACCACTGTTAAAACCGTAATACCCTATTTTGCACGTTTTATGGAGCGTTTTCCTAATATTAAAACTTTAGCTCAAGCAACTGAAGAAGAAGTTTATGCCTATTGGCAGGGGCTTGGATATTACACCAGAGCAAAATCCTTACATAAGACGGCTCAAATTATCATGAATGATTTTGGTGGTGTTTTCCCAACAAAAAAAGAAGATGTCTTAAAGCTCAAAGGCATTGGCGAATATACGGTTGCAAGTTTTCTGTCTTTAGCCTTCAATCAACCCGAACCCGTGATAGACGGTAATGTTATCCGAATTATCTGCCGCATGTATGGCTGGTGTGAACCGGTTGAAAAAATTATGCCCGATATTAGAAAAAAAGCTTTAGAACTGCAAAGTTTAGAACATCCGGCAGACTATGCCTCTGCAATTATGGATTTGGGTGCCATAGTTTGTACCCCGAAAAAGCCACAATGTTTACTCTGTCCATGGCAAAATTTTTGTGCATCCAAAGGCAAAGAAAATATCGAGCAAATTCCCAACAAAACCAAAATCGGCAAAAAAGAAAAATCTGGTTTTGTTTATGTCATTCGAAATAAAAAGCAAGAAATCTTCATCCGCAAACGCACTGAGAAAGGCTTGTTATCTGGCTTGTATGAACTCCCGTGGTGTGATGAAGGAAAATTATTTGCAGATAAAAAAGTGACCGAAACTAAAAAAAGCGTCACCCACATTTTCACCCATATCAAACTCAATTTGCAAATCTGCTTAATTGAAGATGAGCATCCAAATTTTGATGGCTTTTTTACCCCTGCTAACAAGCTTTCAGATTACCCCTTTTCTACGCTGATGAAGAAAGTTTTTAAGAAAATATATTTGACTCTTTAATCTCAGCTTGTTAAAAATAAATATCACTTTAATTTTTATGCTTATGATTACATATGTTTTATCTTTCTTCTCACAAAAAGCGAGATTGAAATTAGGAGAACAGATCTGGAATGAATTAGATTCTAAACTCCCTGAAGCTGTCGGAGTTATTGAAGATGACAAGCCGAGAATGGAACAGTTTTCAAAACTTCTGGATAATTTAAGCCGCCACCGAAAAAAAGCTCTGAAAAGCCGGCTTGAGCAACAAATTCATGATTTTGAATATTGTTTTCCGGATTTGCGCACAGGCTCTGAAGAAGAATATCAACGCAAATGGTTGCAAATTTTCAATGAGCATTTGCGCGTTTTAAAATCAAAGACACCTTAAACGGTGTCTTTTTTTTAACCTTTTTTCATTATTCTCTAAACAAATAAACATAAAGGAGAAAGCCATGCGTATTGTTATTTTGGAATCTTTATCCGTTTCAGATGATGTGTTAAAAAGTTATATTAAACCATTACAAAAAGCCGGACACGAAGTAGAATGCTTCGCCCGCACCGATGATATCAATGCTCAAATCAAACAAATTGGAAATGCAGAAGCTTTAATTATTGCCAATATGCCTCTCAAAAAAGAAGTCATTGAAGCATGCCCAAACTTAAAATTTATAGACATTGCTTTCACCGGCTATGACCATGTGGCCATGGATAGTGCAAAAAAACAAAATATCTGTGTCAGCAATGCTTCCGGCTATGCCACTGAGGCTGTGGCAGAACTTGTCATTGGCAGCGTCATAAACTTATATCGCCAACTAAGGGAAGCTGATTTTCTCTGCCGAGATGGTAAAACCAAAGCCGGTTTAAAAGCCTTTGAGTTAAGCGGCAAAACAGTTGGATTAATTGGCACCGGCGCCATTGGCTCACGCACGGCTGAGCTTTTCCGTGCTTTTGGCTGTCAGACTATTGCTTATAACGGATTCTCACATAAGCCGGATACCGATGTAATGAAATATATGCCCTTAAAAGAATTAATGGAACAAGCCGATATCTTAAGCTTACACTGTCCGTTAACCGAACAAACCCGCAATTTTATTAATAAAGATAATTTAAAATATATGAAAAAATCAGCCATTTTGGTCAACACGGCACGAGGAGCTGTAATCAACTCTCAAGATTTGGCAGATGCTTTAAATAATGAGCAAATATCAGGAGCTGTGATTGATGTTTTTGAGAGTGAACCGCCATTAGATACAAAACATCCGTTACTCAATGCTAAAAACACATTAGTCACGCCACATTTAGGCTTTTATACTTCAGAAGCTATGGAAAAAAGAGCACACATTGTGTTTGACAATCTCAATCATTGGCTGGGTGGCAACCCGATAAATGTGATAAAGTAAAAAAAGGAGCTTAAATGCTCCTTTTATTTTGCAAATAAAAATAATATCCGATACCAATTGCATCTGCCAAAAACCAACCGATTGGTATTGACCACCAAACACCAATTAAGCCAATGGAAGGAATAAACGCCCACCAATAAGCCAAAACCACACGCGTTCCCAAAGACACAACGGTTAATACCACACTCATTGCCGGACGCCCTAATCCACGATATAACCCATAAAGCAAGAACAAACAACCAATACCAAAATAACAAGCGCCCTCAATTTGCAAATATTCCACACCAATGCGTATAACTTCCGTTTCTTCCGGTTTAATAAAAATAAGCATTAAAGGTTCAGCAAAAACGAAGACACCCAAAGAAATAATCAAACAAAAGATAAAGGCATATTTTATGGCAACCCAAATTCCCTCACGGATTCTATCTCTTTTTTTAGCGCCAAAGTTTTGCGCAATAAATGTAGAAAAGGCATTACCAAAATCTTGCACAGGCATATAAGCAAAAGCATCTATTTTCACAGCAGCGGCAAATGCAGCCATAACAATTGTACCAAAACCGTTTATCAGACGTTGAACCAATAAAATACCAAAGTTCATCACAGATTGTTGAACGCAAGTCAGTAAAGAAAAAGACAATATCATATAAAAAATGGCTTTATGAAACTGTAAATGATGTTTAGAAAAACGCAAAACATTCAGTTTAAGCAAACAATAACCAATAATCCCCAAAGCAGAAACAGCTTGCGCAATCACGGTAGCCCAAGCCGCACCGGCAATGCCCATATCAAACACCAATATAAAAAGCAAATCCAATACCACATTTAAGATTGCCGACACTGCCAAAAACCACAAAGGCACAGTCGAGTTTCCTAAAGCGCGTAATAAAGATGCAAAATAATTATATAAAAACGTAAAAACGATTCCATAGAAAATGATGTATAAATAAAGACGTGTATCTTCATAAATATCATGAGGAATATCCAGCAAAATCATAATATTATCTATCTGCCAGAAAACCAAAACATTAATAAACAAAGTAACAAAAGCAATAAACACAAAAGACGTAAAAATGGCAGATTTCAAACTATGCTGACTTTTTGCACCAAAAAAGATGGAAAAGACAATACCGCTTCCCATACAAAGTCCCAAAATAACCGAGGTTAAAAAGACCATAAGCGCAAAAGAGGAGCCAACGGCAGCCAAAGCTCCTGAACTTATATATTTGCCCACAATTATTGTGTCTGCCACATTATAAAACTGTTGCAATAAATTTCCTAAAATCATCGGTGTTGCAAACCGCAACATAGCCGATGTAACATTTCCTTTGGTTAAATCTGTCTGCATTTTTCAAAAAAAGAGTAAGATATATATGACTAAAGTTAGTATAAAAATATAAAAACATACCAAAATATTAAAAAAACATTAAATTTTTATAGAAAAGTTATATAACTTATGTTATAATGAAATTGTCTTTAAGGAGGGACAGGGAATGGAATACAATCTCATGAACTATGAAGCTCTTAAGATGGATATCAGACTTCCTTCCGGACAAAGAGCTGAAAGAACCAATGCTGTATGGAAACATTTAGTACGCATTGAGCAATTAAAACGTCAAAAAACAATCGAGAAGAACTCTTTACTCCGCAGCAGAATTCAATGCAAAAAGACAGATTATATAATGTAAACAACATATCTACTTATTCATAACCAAAACCCCAAAAAAGCTACCAAAGAATTGGTAGCTTTTTTTTATAAAAAAAATCCCATTGAAAAAAATCAATGGGATTAAACATTAAAATGCTAAAACATAACCTGTGTCAGAAGGCTTTTTCCATACCATGGTATTTGTTCCCTTAAACGGAATTAACAAAAACTTGCTTTCATTTTGCCCTTTAGACATTTCATAATAGCAATCAAGCAAAGGCAATTGATTATGTCTTATCTCCAAAAAGCCCCATTCATGACGGAAATAATATTTTTGCTTTGTCTTCGTCCTAATGGTCTTATAAAACTTTCCGGTATTATCAAGCAGTCTGATATTATTAATCTCATTCTCAGGTGAAATATAAAAAAATTCAAACTGAATATTACTTATATTTTCATCAAAAGACATAAATGCGTAAAGATCTTCGCTTTCATAACACAAAAGTTGTCTGTCTTTGTCCTGCTTTTCCTGCACCAAATGACGCAATTTAGCCTCCACATCGGAGGTATCCTTCTCAATATACACAAACTTTTCAACGGGAGTGTCAAGCTTTTTCAATTCGTTACTCATCTGAGCATCGCAACTTGAATACATCTTAGTTAAAAAATCATCTCGAAATGAATCAAACAATCGCTGTGCATTAACTTGGACACCGACCAACACAACCAAAAACAACAAAATAATTTTCTTTTCCATAATTTTAATTTTTAAGTTAAACATAATTATAATAAAAACATTTACAACATATACAAAAAGAAAAAAAACACAACAAAAAAACTGATATTTTTTCCAAATATCAGTTTTTTTTATTAAAAATCAGAATTATTTTCTGAGTTCACCACCTGTTTTCTTAGATACGTCAACAATAACCTTATTCATCATTGTTTCAATATCTTGATCGGTAAAGGTTTTCTCTTTTGGCTGCATTGTAAAGGTAATAGCTACCGATTTTTTGTTTTCAGGCAAGTTTTCGCCTTCATACACATCAAAGATGCGGACATCGGTAATATGCTCTCTATCAGCGTTTTTAGCAGCAGCCATAATATCAGTTGCTTTCACTTTCTTATCAACCACAAAAGCCAAATCTTTATCAACCGGTTGGAAAGAAGAAAGCTCCAGTTTCTTGCGTGCTTTATCTGTTGTTGCACGAGGTTCCGGAATATTATCAAGATAAACCTCAAAAGCAACAACGCGTTGTTTAACACCCATTTTCTTTAATACGGATGGGTGCAACTCGCCAAAGTATGCCAACACGTTTTTACCCAAACGCAAGCTACCGCTTCTGCCCGGATGATAATAGTTCGGGGCATCGGCAAACACTTGAGCATTCTCCCAAGGACCGTTAGCTGCGGCAATAGCAGCAATGGCATCAGCTTTAGCATCAAACACATCATAAGCACGCGGCTCTTCTGCCCAATGTTTCTTAGAAGTCATACCTGTTCTAATACCGGCAGCAACCGTCAATTGGTCGGTTGGTTTGCGAGATAAGAACTGCGGACCGACTTCAAATAAAGATACGTTGGTGTAACCACGAGCAATATTGTTTTTGGCTCCCATAATCAAATTTGGCAACAAAGACGGACGCATTTCGTTCAAATCTGCTGCAATCGGGTTATAGAGCAAAACAGCATCTGCTTCGGGTTTTCTGAACATTTGCGCCACATTTGAGTCTGTAAAACTCCAAGTAACGGTTTCATACATTGAGCGATTTGCAAGCTCATGCTTAACCGTGACAATACGACGTTGATGCGGTGTCAAAGTTTGTTTAGGAAACTTGTCATGCGGCATGGTTTCAGCCGGAATTTCATCCAAACCAATCATGCGAACAACTTCTTCAACCAAGTCATGTTCACCTTCAATATCACCGCGCCATGTCGGAGAAATAGCTTTGATTTTGCCGTTTTCTTCACTGGTTTCAAAACCTAAATGGTTCAAGATTTCAATGATTTTAGCTTTTTCAACATCAACACCGATAAGGGTTTTGATTCTCTCTGGGCGCAAATAAGCCACACGTTTTTCGGTCGGTTCAGCACCGGCAATCTCTTGTGTTGAGGCTTCACCACCACAAATTTCCAAAATCAATTGGGTTGCATAATCAGAACCCAAAATATTAGATTGCGGGTCAACCCAGCGTTCATAACGATAGCGAGAGTCAGAATCAATTTGGAATTTGCGACCTGTTCTGGAAATGCATTCCGGTGTGAACAAAGCACATTCCAAGAAAACATTTTGAGTGTCATCGGAACAACCTTTGGACAAGCCGCCCATAATACCGCCTAAGCATTGAACACCCTCGTCATCGCAAATACCCAAAGATTTATCATCAAGGCTATATTCTTTTTCTTCCAAAGAAACAAATTTTTCGCCTTGCTTTGCCATACGAACGGTAATATTGCCGGCTAATTTATCAGCATCAAAAACGTGCAACGGACGAGCCATATCAAAGTTGATATAGTTGGTAATATCTACCAAAGGAGAAATTGAGCGCAAACCAATAGCGGTCAATCTGTCTTTCATCCATTTTGGAGTTTGTGCATGATTGTTCACGTTTTTAATATAACGACCGACATAAACCGGACAAGCTTCCAAAGCTTGATTGTTTACTTTAATCGGGCTGGTGAAAGTACCTTGTGTTTTAACAATTTTCAAAGGTTTCAAAGTACCCAAACCGGCAGCAGCCAAATCACGAGCCACGCCGCGAACACCCAAACATTCAGCACGGTTTGGAGTAATGGAAATATCAAATACGGGGTCAATATTCAAAACCTCAGCTGCCGGTAAACCAATTTTGGTATCAGCTGGCAATTCAATAATACCATTATGGTCATCACCAACACAAAGTTCTTTTTCAGAACACATCATACCAAAACTCTCAACACCACGGATTTTACCGACTTTGAGTTCTTCACCGTAGCACGGAATAATCACGCCGACCGGTGCAAAAATACCTTTTAAGCCGAGTTTTGCATTCGGTGCGCCACAAACAACTTGATAATTTTTAGAACCGTCATTAACGGTCAATAAATGCAAGTGGTCTGAATCAGGGTGCATTTCACAAGTGGTAATTTCTGCAGTAACAAAACCTTTCAAAGCCGCAGCCGGATTAATCACTTCTTCCACTTCCAAACCGATTTTGGTTAAGGTTTCGGAAATTTCATCAACGGATGCATTTGTATCCAAATGTTCTTTTAACCAAGATAATGTAAATTTCATCGATTTGCTCCTCCGTTATTACTCAAGCCACCGGTCATGGAAGCTTC
>CALXWC010000029.1 GCA_944392265.1 uncultured Alphaproteobacteria bacterium
GCATAGAAACGACCTTCAATTGTGGCAAGTTTAACATGAGCCATGTTAGCGATAGATTTTTCAAATTCAGCCACAAAATCAACGGCAGATTGCGGTGGGGTATCACGACCGTCTAAGAAAGCGTGAACATAAGTTGTAATGCCGTTGTCATTCAAAACTTGGCAAGCAGCCACAATATGATCTTGAGTAGAGTGAACACCACCCGGGCTCATCAAGCCCATTACATGGCAAGCTTTGCCATTGGCTTTGAGGGTATCAATAAGTTCATTCAAAACCGGATTTTTAGCAAAAGAGCCATCTTTAATAGCTTGGTCAATGCGTGGTAAATCTTGCATCACAACGCGACCGGCACCCAAGTTCATATGTCCTACTTCAGAGTTTCCCATTTGACCATCGGGCAAACCAACGGAAAGACCGGATGTCTCAACAAAGCAATGCGGACAAGTTTGCAAAAGATTATGCCAGTTTGGTGTAATACCTTGTTCAATAGCATTATCTTTAGTAATTTTTTCACGATAACCCCATCCATCAAGGACGAGCAACATAACAGGTTTTTGAGTCATTTTCTTTTTTCTTCCTTTTCGTTATAAAAAATTTTTACCCATTATATATAATTATTTTGAACAGAAAAGAGTTTTTTCTGCTTATTTAAGGGTTTTGAACATCTTGAGAGATTTCTGTTTCGGAATAAGAACTTAATTTTTCAGCTTGTTTTTCTTCCATAGAAAATTCTTTCAAAAAAGCCAATCCGAAAAAGACAAAGATTATAATCAAAATCCAGAGAATTTTTTTCATGTAATTAACTCCATAAGGCATTAATTTTGATAAAAGAGCATGATTTTGCGCCAAATTTCTGCCGGCAGATTAGAGCCGGAAACATTTTTCATTGGAGAGTTATCGTCGTTTCCGAGCCAAACGGCAATAATTAAGTCTTGAGAAAAACCGACAAACCATGCGTCTCTGTTTTCTTGGCTGGTTCCGGTTTTCCCGGCAGCAAACATTCCGGTTTGAGCTTTTTTTCCGGTCCCTTCGGCAACAACCTCTTGTAGCATATAGGTAAGCTGTTGGGCATGTTTTTGTTTTATGATTCGGTTTTCAAAATCCATATTTCTTTGATAAAGCTGATATCCGTCTTTGGTATAAATTTCTTTAATGGCATAAGGAAATACGGCATAGCCTCCGTTAGCAATGGCGGTATATGCGGTTGCCATATCTATAACCTTAACCTCAGAAGTTCCCAGTGCCAAAGCCGGAGAATTTTCAATTTCCGTGGTAATTCCCATACGTTTGGCATTTTGAATAATATCACTTCTATTGAGGTTTTCAGATAAATAGATGGTAGCCAAGTTGTAAGAATGAGCCAAAGCTTGCGTGAGTGTTACTTCGCCATGATATTTTCTGTCAGCATTTTCAGGCTTCCATTTACCGATAGATAACGGACCGTCAATAATTTTATCTTCGGGTGCGTATCCTTCTTGCAAAGCGGTTAAATAAACAAATGTCTTGAAAGAAGATCCCGGTTGGCGCAAAGCTTGGGTGGCTCGGTTAAATTGGCTTTTAGCATAATCCACACCGCCAACCATGGCTTTTATGGCTCCGCTTTTATCCATAATCACAATTGCACCTTGATGCACATTGCGGGAAGCTGCATATTTTTTGATTGTACTTTCCAAAATATCAGAGGCTTTTTGTTGCAAGTCTTGGTCAAGGGTTGTTAAAACATAAATGTCATTCGTGCGTTCGCCAATATAGTCATTAACGTCATTATAAACCCAATCGGCAAAATGCATGGCGTCTTTAACATTATATTTCTTTTCGGGTCCCAGTCGCATTTTCAAGGCATTATCAGCCTGCATTTGAGTAATTTTATCATTGTCTACCATATTTTGAAGGACCACTTTGGCGCGTTTAACGGCACGTTCTTCGGATGCAATCGGATTATAGCGTGACGGTGCTTTAAGCATACCGGCAATAACGGCGGCTTCTTTAAGGTTGAGGTCGCGAGAAGATTTTTGAAAATATTTTTGGCTGGCAGCCTCAATACCATAAGTACCGGAACCCAAATAAACACGGTTCAGATAAAGGGCTAAAATTTGGTCTTTAGTGAACTTGGATTCGAGCCAAAAAGAGAGCATTAATTCTTGAATTTTACGTTTAATGTTCTTCTTTGGAGTTAAGAAGAGGTTTTTTGCCACTTGTTGCGTAATTGTGCTTCCGCCCTGAGCATAGTGCCCGACAAAAAGATTGGTGAGCATGGCGCGTGTAAAGGAAATGATATCAAAACCAAAGTGAGAATAAAAACGTCTGTCTTCGGTAGAGATAATGGCATCAACCACATATTTCGGCAGTTCATCAACAGTAATCACCTCAGAATAAACGCTTCCGAAAGTGGTGATTTCATTACCGTTTTCGGCCGTAATGGTTGTAGAGGGCTGACGAGTTCTGTTCACAGCCTCATTTATATCAGGAAGTGTGATAAAACAATAACTTAGGTATAATAAAAAAGTTATCACCAAGCCAAAGATAATTTTTTTAATTAAACTCCGATTCGTAAGTTTTTGTTTTGACTCTCTTTTTTTTCTTTTAGAACTCTTTTTCTTAGCTTTTGCCACGATTCTCACCTTTTTAACGCTTGCGAAGATTCGCAAAATATTTTAAAACTACAATTACAAAGACTTGGAAAACATAACACAAAAAGATTAAGGAACATTTTATGACCAATATCTCAATCAAATTAAGTGAAGATTTGTTAAAGAAAATGGCTTTGCTTGCAGAAAAAAACAACCAAAGCATTAATGATATTGCGTTAGAGGCCTTGTCTTCTTATGTCAACGAATGTGAAGATATTCATCAAACAGATTTATGTGCGGTTGATAATTTGGAGCGTTCATTCTTTTTATCTATTGCCGAATAAACTTATCCGCTGAAAACAAGGAAAAATAATGACGAAAACGGTTTGTCTGGTTGATGGCTCGGGATATATTTTCAGAGCCTTTTATGGTATTCCTAATTTAACCTCGCCTGATGGTGTGCCGGTTAATGCCGTTTATGGTTTTACCAATATGTTTTTGCGTCTGACACAAAGCATTCCTTGTGATTATTCTTTAGTTTTGTTTGATGCCAAAAGGCAAAATTTCCGCAACGAGTTTTTTCCGGAATATAAAGGCACCAGAAAAGAGATTCCCGAAGAGCTGATACCCCAATTTCCGATTATTAGAGAAGCCGTTAAGGCTTTGAACTTAAACCAACTCGAGATGGAAGGCTATGAGGCAGATGATTTGATTGCCACCTATGCTGAACAGGCTTTGAATAAAGGCTATGAAGTAGTGGTTGTTTCTGCCGATAAAGATTTAATGCAGCTGATTCGCCCAGGGGTTCGCTTTTATGACCCAATGAAAGACAAGTTCTTTACTCCTGAAGATGTGAAGGAAAAATTCGGTGTTTATCCAGATAAAGTGGTGGATGTTCAAGCTTTGGCCGGAGATAGCATTGATAATGTCCCCGGTGTTCCCGGAATTGGTTTGAAAACTGCGGCACAGCTCATAAATGAGTTTGGCTCTTTGCAAGAGGTGTTAGACCGAGCCGAAGAAATCAAGCAAAACAAAAGACGTGAAACCTTGCTTGAAAACAAAGAAAATGCGCTCATTTCTTTGCAACTCGTCACCTTGAAAAAAGATGTTCCGGTAGAAAAAGACATTGAGGCTTATGCTTGCCATAAACCCGTGTTTGAAGATATTGAAAAGTTTGTCGATTTATATGGTTTTTTGAGCTTAAAACCACGCTTGCAACGCTGGGCAGAGGTTAGATGCAACAGCTTGCCTGATGAGGAAAATCAAGACCTGAACACCGTATTTAAAGAGGTGGAAAAGCACTATGAATTAGTGCAAGATGAACAAAGCTTAATGCGCTGGGCAGATTTGATAAAAAACAAAGGCGCCTTTGCTTTTGATACCGAAACCACCGGCATTGACCCTACTTTTGATAAAATCGTTGGCTTTTCCATGGCTGTAGAAGAGGGTGTGGCTTGCTATGTGCCTTTGAAGCATAAATCCCAAAATCGTGACTTGTTTGCTTTGGAAAGCGATGATATTAAACAACTTGATTTTGCCACCGTTGCCAAACATTTAGCCCCGATTATGACCGATAAGAGCATTTTGAAAATCGGGCATAATATCAAATTTGATATGCACTTTTTTGCTCAAGTGATTGGCGAAGACAAAGAAATTTTCCCGATTGAGGATACCGCTGTTTTGTCTTATGACTTGGATAGCTCCGAGCACGGACACGGCATGGATGAGCTGGCAGAAAAGTTTTTGTCTTATAAAACCATTCATTATGAAGATGTTTGCGGTACCGGCAAAGATAAAATCACCTTTGACTATGTGCCTTTAGACAAGGCTTTGGACTATGCCGCCGAAGATGCCGATATCACCTTGCGCTTGTACAATGTTTTGAAACCAAGATTGATAAAAGAGAAAAAAATTGCCGTTTATGAAAACTATGACCGCCCTTTGATTGCCATTTTGCAAAAAATGGAAAAACAAGGCGTAATGGTTGATAAACAAAAACTCATGAACTTAAGCCAAGAGTTTGATAAAAAATTGAAAGAATACGAGCAAGAAATTTATAAACTTGCCGGAGAAGAGTTTAACATTGGCTCTCCCAAACAAATTGGCGAAATTTTGTTTGGCAAACTTGGTGCTAAGGGTAAGAAAACCGCAACCGGCGCATGGCAAACCGGAGCCGATGTTTTGGAAAATCTGGCCGCCGAGGGCAATCTACTTGCCGCCAAAATTTTAGATTGGCGTGGTTTTAGCAAGCTCAAATCCACTTATACCGATGCTTTGCTCAATTTGCTCGATAAAGACAGCCGCTTGCATACCACTTTTAACCAAACCGTGGTTAATACCGGTCGTTTGGCATCTTCTAACCCCAATCTGCAAAATATTCCGATTAGAAGTGAAGAAGGCAAAAAAATCCGAGAATGCTTTATTGCCAAAGAAGGGTATAAGATAATTGCTTCCGACTATTCTCAAGTTGAGTTGCGCTTGCTCGCTTCTGTGGCTGATGTTAAAGGCTTAAAACACGCTTTTGAACAAGGCATAGATATTCATGCAGCAACTGCCGCAAAAGTTTTCGGTGTGCCTTATGAAGAAGTGGATGCCAATATGCGCCGCCATGCCAAAGCCATCAATTTCGGCATTGTTTACGGCATTTCGCAATATGGCTTGGCCAAACAAATTGATGTCAGCAATGAAGAAGCGAAGAAATATATTGATGCTTACTTTGCTCAAATGCCTGAGATTAAAAAATATATGGAACAAACCACCATGTTTGCCCATCAATATGGCTATGTCATGACACCTTTCGGGCGCAAATGCTCAATTATGGGCATTAATGATAAAAACAAACGCATTGTTGCCAATGCTGAAAGAGCCGCCATCAATGCACCGATTCAAGGCGGTGCGGCAGATATCATCAAACGCGCGATGATTGCCGTGCAAAGAGAGTTGGAAGAGGGTGGATATAAGACCAAAATGCTCCTACAAGTGCATGATGAGTTGGTTTTTGAGGCGCCATTAGATGAGGTGGAAAAAGCCGCCGCGATGATAAAAAAGACCATGGAAAGCGTGGTGGATTTAGCCGTGCCTTTTGTTGCCGAAGTTGGTATCGGTGATGACTGGACCCAAGCCCATTAGAAATAAAAAAACGCAGAATTTTGTTTCTGCGTTTTTTTTTTGTTAGTCTATTAAACTAGGCTGAACGCCCACCTCTTCGCGTTTGCGTATTTTGCGGCATCGGCGGTAGTTTTGAAAAATCAACGGAGTGATATTTTTGTGCTTCTTGTTTCATCATTTGAATGATGTTTGGATGTGTGTTTTCAATAAATGAAACATATTCTTGAGCTGCTTTGTCCCAGTTTGCTCTTTCCGGAGCTCCTTTTTCAGGAATTTTATCTTCAAAAAAGTCTTTTTCAAACTTGTCGGTATTTTTACCGCAATAAAATTCACCTAATTCTTTTTCATAAAGCTTATGTGAACAATAAGCCTCAAAATTGTGAAAAACATAAGATTTATGAAAATCTCCGTTACTGAAAAACGTTATATCATAACTGCAATCAGAAAATTTATCTTCTGCTGGAATGATTCCGTTTTTTTGTCCTAAGTCAAAAAGCTTATAAACTCCTTCATCTATATTCATTTCGCCATTTTTAGTCCATGTTGCTGGGCAAATACCAAAAATAGAACTTCTTGGGTATTGGGTTCTAAATATATTTTGCATCCAAAAACGTCCGCTGACTTTAGGGTTAAAGTAATGTTCACTCAGATTTTGGTCAACATAGCATGGAGATTGTTCAATTTCCTTGCCGAAACGTGCGTTAATTTCTTTAGATAAGCGCAAGGTATCGGCATAATTACCCACATAAATCGTCATACCTTTACCATTTTCACCGCCTTTTGCAATCTTATGTTCAATATCAAGCTTTTCAAGCATTTCAGAAATTGCTTTGGTTGTTGGATGATTGCGGTTGGGAACCACATCCAGATGGAGTTTCCAGTCAGCATCAGATGTTCTGGTTTTAGATGAATAGTAATAGTTTTCAATTTTTAATCCACTTTTTTGTTTATGTTCTTCAAAGCGTGGGTCTTCGGAATTATATTTTGCTTTTGCCTTTTTTAATTCTATTTCCTTTAAAATATCGGCACGAATATAGTCCAACTCGGCTTTTTCCATTTTAGAAATTTTGCCGAGTTTTTCTTTGGCTTCCAAAGATCTGCGACGTGTTTCACAGCTTTTTTCGTATTCGGTTTGCGGTGTCGAAGTATTTGGCTCCGGAGCTGGAGTTACTTCTTGCTGGTTTTGTTGTGGTTTGCTTTGTTGCTGTGTTTGCAGTTTGTTTTTCATAATCTGCAAAGCACCTTTGAGTTTTTCATCTTGAATGCCTTGCAAAAACGCATCATTAAGCTCGGGCGCACCAACCATCTCCATGGCAGGTTTTTCTTCCATGCAAGCAAGCATTAAACGAGCTTTGAAGTCAGGAGATTTAATATCGCCAAATTCAATAGCTGAGCCTTGCTTTTTTGCATAAGCCACAATATCGCGAAAACGTTGCATATTTGGAGTTTTAGGGTTTCCGTCTTTATCTTTGGCTGAAAGGGTAATGTTATGAGCGTTTGTTGCCACGATTTTATCAACACTACCGTTAGCGTGCTTAATTTCAGCGCTATATTCAGTCGCTTTAATGTCTTCCTTATATTCAGCTTTTTGTCTTGCTGCGGAAGGTTGAAAAATTTCTCTCCAAGCTTTTTTAAAGCTTTTGTCTTGGGGTGTGTTTGGTGTGCTCTCAAGCGTATTTGTGTTGTCTTGCCCTTGATTAACATTCAGTTTTTGTAATGGTTTAAAAGCTTGTTTATAGTTTTCTAATATTTTTTTATAAGCCTCAAATTGTCCCAAACTGAGCGGATTATGGGGATTGTTTCCATTTTTTATTTCAAGTTTCAAGGCTTCTGCCAGAGCTGGATGATAAGTTTTAATTTCATCAAAAAGTTTTTTGATTTCTTCTAAAGAAGGCTCTTGTGCCGTAATTAAACCATCGGCAATCAAAGTGCCGTCCAAGTCGTTCATTCTATCTGGTTTTTCACGACGAATATAAGGAGCTACAATGGTTTTAAGTTCATCAATGGTAGCCTTGTCAGGAGTTTGTGTGCAATAAATAACGACGGGGTCGTTCCTTCTATGCCATCCATGAGGTGTGGCTGTTTTATAATAGGCATTGTGTTTTCTTGCAAAATCATCTAAAGCATCAAAGAGTTTTTCGTCAGGCAAAGCATTAACGGCAAATCTTTGCACAACATTTGAATTTTTAAGTGAAGGGGGAAGTCTGAATATCCAGCCACTGGAAAGAAAATCACCTTGAGTTTTCATATCCATGGTATCAAGCATTCTTTTAGCCAATTCATCACCTTTCGGAGTTTGGCCGGCAGCGGCAAAATAAGCAATTTTACCGTCTTTATCTTTTTTTGCAGGAGTCTTGCCATCCCATAAATCAGTGGAATATTTTACATATTTTTTCTCTTCATAAATCTTTGTTCTAAGGGCTTTTAGATGCAGAGGCTCATTCCAATTTGAGTTGCAATAATGTTTAAAATCAAATGTATCGGGAGATAAAAAGCTTTTGGGTGTTTGACCGCTTTGATTCGTTTGCGAGCGCATATCTGCAATCAGATACATTTTATCAAAAAACATATCTTTATCATCGCGAGAGATATTGTTGTCCGCTAAATATTTAGCATAAGCTTCAAGGAGTTTTGTTTCTTCAGAAGACAGATTTGCAAAATAGGGAATATTGGCAAGGTTGTTTTGTTTTTGAGTATTAATGGATTGCAATTCTTGGCTCTTACTGCGGTCAAGTTTCAAAACATTTTGCATACACTCACGCATGGCGGTCATGCAATCATCACAAAAAGGATTCTCTTTATGCTGAGCTTTTCTTGCATTAAATCTTTCTGTTAAATAGGCGTGTAAATACATCAAACAATCTTGATCAGAACAGTGTGTCCCAAGAATTTTATCATCTAAAATGTTGCTGCGTTCTAGGTGTGTGGCATTAAAAGAATGTCCAAGCTCATGCATCAAAATTTCTTTAAAATAAAGTTCTTCGTCAGCAGAGCCTTTCATTAAGTTTTCGCAAGCTCCGGCAGAAATACAAGGTCCGACAATATTGCTGATGCCGTATCCCATTTGAGTTAAACGAGGAGTGATAGATATTGTGATAGGCTGGTCAAGGCTGATTGTTGTTTCGTGATGATCTTTTTCATGTAGCCATTTTTGCAAATCAACACGACCGTTTTCATCAACAGATCTTAAGATATGAGCATGAATAGAGTCATCATGCAAAAAAGTTCCGTCAGGTTGTAAGATAAAATGTTTATATATTTCTTGCTTATCAATATTGGGGTTGGCTTTAAGGCTTCTTTTGACAATGTCTTCTACTTCTTGAGCCGTATAAAAAGATTTATTTTTAGAAATACTAACGCTTAAACTATCTTTAAATTCGGGAAACAGGCTGATAAATTGTTCAGTTGCTTCTTTTGCCCATTTTTTATATTTTGGGTTCAATCCTTGGTCAAACTCTAGAATAAGCTTCTTTTTCATCAATTTTTTCCTATCAATTAAATAATAAAAGCATCATATCACAAAATAGATTCTCTGTCTAGAATAAATTTTTGTCTAAAATCGGACATAAGGCTTAAAAATTAAAGCTTTTTTGCGTTGATATCTTTGCTTTTTTGTTTGTTGGTTTGAATATTTTGTTGTATAGTCTAGCATAGTTAATTTTATATGAAAAACAAAGGAAGTAGAACGAATATGAGTAGTGAAATGACCGCAGAAGAAATAAGAAAAGAAGAAAGCGAATATAATGCTGATTCCATCAAGGTTTTGAAAGGTTTGGACGCTGTCCGTAAACGCCCTGGAATGTATATTGGTGACACCGATGACGGTTCTGGTTTGCACCATATGATTTATGAGGTTTTGGACAACGCTATTGATGAAGCTTTGGCCGGATATTGCGATAAGACCGAAGTTATTCTAAACCCCGATGGTTCAGCCACCATTCGTGATAACGGACGCGGCATTCCTGTCGGCATGCACAAAGAAGAAGGCATTTCCGCAGCCGAAGTTATTATGACTGAGTTGCACTCCGGTGGTAAGTTTGATAACAACTCTTACAAAGTTTCCGGTGGTTTGCACGGTGTGGGTGTGTCTGTTGTTAACGCTTTGTCTGTTTGGCTCAAACTCCGCATTTGGCGAGAAGGTCATGAACATATTGCCGAATTTTCTCACGGTAACGTAACCCGTCACTTGGAAGTTGTCGGTGACGCCGGTGATAAACATGGTACGGAAGTTACATTCTTGCCATCTCCAGAAACATTCACCATGACAGAGTTTAACTTTGAAACCTTGGAAAGAGCAATTAGAGAAAAAGCTTTTCTAAACTCAGGTGTATATTTGAAGTTAATTGATAACCGCGGTGCAGAACCCAGAGAAGCCGAATTCCACTATGAAGGCGGTTTGAAAGCGTTTGTTGCTCATATCAATAAGTCTAAAGCTCCTCTTCATGAAGAAATGATTTCTATGAGCGGTGAAAAAGATGATATTCAGGTAGATTGCGCAATGCAATGGACCAATGCTTATAACGAGAGCATGCTCTGCTTCACCAACAACATTCCGCAAAAAGACGGTGGTACACACTTAGCCGGCTTTAGAGGTGCTTTAACCAGAACCTTAAACAACTATGTGATGGAAAACGGTTTATTGAAAAAAGACAAGATTCAGCTTTCCGGTGATGATATGCGAGAAGGTTTGAGCTGCGTATTGTCTGTTAAAGTTCCTGATCCGAAGTTTTCTTCTCAAACCAAAGATAAATTGGTTTCTTCAGAAGTTCGTCCGGTGGTTGAAAGCGTTGTTGGCGACAAATTGAAAGAATGGTTGGATGAACACCCCAATGAGGCGCGCATTATCGTTGGTAAAATTGTTGAGGCTGCAACCGCTCGTGAAGCTGCACGCAAAGCCAGAGAGTTAACGCGCCGCAAAGGTGCATTTGATATTGCTTCTCTCCCCGGAAAATTGGCAGACTGTCAAGAAAAAGACCCAGCTTTGTCTGAAGTCTTCATCGTGGAGGGAGATTCTGCGGGTGGTTCTGCAAAACAAGGACGTCACCGCAAAAATCAAGCCATCATGCCTTTGCGTGGTAAAATTTTGAACGTTGAACGTGCTCGTTTTGATAAAATGCTCAACTCTGCCGAAATCGGCACAATCATTACCGCTTTGGGCACAGGTATCGGACGCGATGATTTTAATCCGGATAAATGCCGTTATCACAAAATCATTATCATGGCCGATGCCGATGTCGATGGTAGCCACATTAGAACATTGTTATTAACCTTCTTCTATCGTCAAATGCCGGAGTTAATTGAGCGTGGTTATGTATATATTGCACAACCGCCTTTGTATAAGGTTAAAAAAGGCAACTCCATTTTGTACATTAAAAACGAACGTGAAATGGAAGATTATTTGATTAGAGGTGGTTGTGATGACGCTGTTTTGATTCGCACAAGCGGTGAACAAATCACCGGTTCTGACTTGATTGACTTGGCAGAACGCAACCGTAAGGCCAGCAGCTTGTTGTCTACTTTGAGCAAAAACTTGCCGGAGAAGATTGTTGAACAAATGGCCATTTTCGGTTTGTTTGATGAAAAAGTTTATACAGATATCCCAACCTTGAAAGCAGAGTTAGAAAAACTTGCCAAACGTTTGGATAGCTTGGAAGCTGAATATGATCGTGGTTGGAATGCTGAAGTTTTGGCAAATGGTTCAATTTGTTTCCACCGCACATTAAGAGGTGTTAAAGAAGAACATATCATTGATAACACCTTGCTTGAAAGTGTTGAAGCCAAGACCTTAAATGAGATGAAAGATCTTTTGCATGAAAACTTTGCCGAAACAGGTAAATTCATTTCTAAAAACGGCATTGAAAGAAACATCACCGGTCCTGTGACCTTTGTTGATGCTATTGTAACCGCCGCTAAGAAAGGCATTACCATCCAGCGCTATAAAGGATTAGGTGAAATGAACCCTGAACAACTTTGGGAAACCACCTTGGATCCGGAGGCTCGTTCTTTGTTGCAAGTTAAAATTGATCATATGGACGAGGCTGATGAAGTTTTCTCAACCTTGATGGGTGATGTGGTTGAACCAAGAAAAGAGTTCATTCAAGATAATGCCTTGAATGTTGTTAACTTGGATATTTAATCTGCCTAGAAAAGAAACAAAACCCCCGCAAGTTTAGAACAAACTTCGGGGGTTTTTAGTGTTACTGAATGCTTGCGTAGAAATAGATATTACCATGACTTTCTAGAAAATATGAGATATTTACCTCACCGACGTACCCTATATCAAAATCAAAACCATCTCCAAAACTTTTATTATTTACAGTGCTAAAGAGCAGATATTGATCTTGAGTATATTGCTTTGAATATCCATGAATTTCTAAAATTTCAGCTACCTGCAAAAAAGTATTTTTGTTTTTTTTCAAAAGCTGAATAACATTCTCATTAAGAGGGATAGCTTTAGAATAAATTTTTTTTCCAAAATCAAAAACCGTTTCTGCCGTAACAGGGGCATTAAGGTCTTTCACATCATCAAAAGACATTGGTTTAACAAAAAAAACGTTTTTTTCAACCACAATCCCGACTAATTCGCCCATATTTGGAGCAATTTTTTTTGTGATGGTTTCTTTACCGTCTTTTCTAAAAATTAAATCAAAAGGAGAAATATCGGAAATTCTTTTCAAATATTCCCTTACTTGAGTGACGGTAGGTTGGCAAGCATCAAAAATGCGAAAAAGTTCTTCTTTTTCCATAAAATAATTTTTTAAAAATTAAACATATATTTAGCTGATTAGGGCATAAGGTTAAGTAGATAATATAAATTTGTCAATCCATTTTACGGAGGAAGAAAGATGAAATTTGCCATTATTTATTATAGTTTGAGCGGTCACACCAAAGAGATGGGTGAAGTGATTGCCGAGGGTATTAAAAAACAAGGCGGAGAAGCACGCCTTTTTTCCATTACCGAAGAGATGGACGCAGAATATATCAATGCTTGCGATGGTGTTATCTTTGGCACACCGACATATTTGGCAAGTACATGTTGGCAAATCAAAAAATGGTTGGAAGAAGACAGTCGCCATTTGAATTTAGCCGGTAAGCTAGCGGGTGTTTATGCCACGGCGCATTATGCCCAAGGGGGTGGAGATATTGCCATTATGACCATTATCGGACATTTATTGGTCAAAGGCATGTTGGTTTATTCCGGTGGCGCAAGTTTAGGGCAACCTTACATTCACTTAGGGCCGGTGGCATTAGATAAGGTTGATGGACATTATGAGAAGAGCAAAGAAATGTTTGAAATTTTTGGTGAAAGAATGGCACAAAAAGCCAAAGAATTATTTGCTTAAATAAACAAACCCCCAAGTTAAAAAACTTTGGGGGTTTTTAGTGTTACTGAATGCTTGCGTAGAAATAGATATTACCCCTCATTCGTAAATGGAACTCAATGGAGCAACTTCCGATAAATCCGTGCTTAAAATTATGCATGGAGGCCATTTGGGCGTCGCTAATACAGTTAAACAACAAATGAGTTTCTTGCTGATAAATTTTAGGATATCCAAAAACTTCAAGTTTTTCAGCAAGTTCCGCAAAATCATCCTGATGTTCTTTCAAGAGTGTAAATATCTCCGTATTAATCGGCAGAGCACAAGAATGTATGCTTTTACCAAATTCAAACACAGCCCGAGCATCAACGTCACCTAAAGCTTGAGCATCTTTATAGGTCATTGTTCGAGCATAGAAAATGGTTTTGTCAACAATCACGCCGATAAGCTCACCTGAGTCATTAGAAATTTCATGAGTGAAAATCTCTTTGCCGTCTTTTCTGAAAATCAACTCAAAAGGAGAGATGGCTGACATTTTTTTCAAATATTCTTTAACCTGAGATACTGTGGGCTGACAAGCATCAAAAATGCGAAAAATTTCTTTCTTTTCCATAAAATAATTTTTTAAAAATTAAACATATAATTACCTGTAAGTACGGACAGTTTAGGTATTAGGCACATTTTGTCAAGGAAAACTTGATTTTGGTTGACTTGTGAAAGAGCTTCGTTCTAAACTGAAACAAAAAATTTTTTAAGGTAAAAATATGAGCTTAAAACTTCCTTTATATTGCGCGGCAGCACTGATGGTTTCTTTTTCTGCTTCTGCCGGAGAATTTGAATACGGAGCCAATTCTCAGTTTATTGGTATGTATGGTTATTCAAACGGAAACAATAACTATAAAACCAACAATGACCATAACCAATACATTGGTGATATCCAAATAAACACATATGCGGAATATGATTTTTTGAACGGGCATAAAACCGGATTATACGCAGACTTTTATGCCGCAATAGAAAGGGATTTTGCTGATTATAACCAAGGAGATTGGGGTGAAGAAGTTTACGGAATTTGGGATAATCCGTATGGACGCTTAATGTTGGGACAAACGCAAAACGTTGCGGCTCAGTTCCATTCAGGCGCGCCAAGCGTTGGCCCTTTGGGCATAGAAAGCAGCAATGTGGTAGATTTTATTGCTAACCCCAATTGGAACAGAGATGGCGGTAATGCTTATTTTAACACACTTAACACCACATACATCAACACAGACGGTGTAGCGCCAAAAATCAGCTATATCACACCAGAGTATTATGGAACCATGCTTGGCATAACTTATGTGCCTGAAACCTTTAACAGAAGCGGTTTGGTCAGCAAAGCAGCTGATTATTATGATAAAGGCGGATATATTTTAGGTTTATATAACTATCAAGATTTTACCATCTTTAATATGACAACCACGTTAGGCTATGCAGATTTTACGGACAATGACCAAGAATATTCAGCAAGCTTAACACTTTCTCGCGGCAACTGGACCTTAGGCGGCGGTTGGCGTATGACCGAGGCGGATGATTCAACGCCTCTCACCACAGATTTAGCCACAGCCGCATTTACGGATGGATATCGAGATGCATATGCGTGGGATGTTGGCATTTCTTATGAATTTGGTCCTTTTGAAACATCATTATCATATTTTGAAACCAAGTCAAAAAATACAAACAGCAAAGATGAAATCATAGTTTTTGCCAACCAATATCAAATTAATAAAAATCTTTCGGTTTCAGCCAGCTTGGCACAAGCAAATTATAGAACGGATGACGAAGGAACAACCAAAGGCTATGCTGTTGTTGGTGGCTTTACGTTTAATTTTTAGGAGGAAAAATTGCCTAATATTTTGTTTTTAACTTCAGATAAAGATTTTTATGCAGATTTGAGCGGGCAAATTGCCTTATATGCCAAAGATTTTCAGGTTATGGACAGTGCTGAAGACACATCTTTAACAGATTTGATTATTTTGGATGATAAAATTCAAGATTTAGACGTTATGCGCCATCTTCATCCTAAAACACCCATCATTTTGTTGTTAAAAGAAGGAAACAACACGGTTCGTGAGTCTGCCTTAAACACGGTTATGACCAAGCCTTTGTCTTTAGAAAACTTGCTTAATCAAATTCGTTCAAGTTTAACCTTGTTAGATAACTCGGCAGATGGTTATTTATATTTTAATCAATATGAGCTCCGCCCCATAGAAAAAGAAATCTATAATGAAAGAAATGGTGAAACCACAAAACTCACGGAAAAAGAGGTGGCAATAATTAAGTTTTTGTATAAGAACAAAAACAAAATCGTCAGCAAAAATGACTTATTGCAAGAGGTTTGGGGATATAGTCCCGATGCCAGCACCCATACGATTGAAACACATATATATCGCCTGCGCCAAAAGGTGGAACATGAGGATACTGAGGCGCAGTTAATAATGACCGAAGACGGCGGATATAAGTTGGTCTTATAAAAAAGGCGGAGTTTTCTCCGCCTTTTTGCTTTCATTTTTCAGGATACAAATTCAAGTTAACTTCTTCATCTAAATAATACATATCACCGGTCAAAGGGTCTATAATCAGATAGCCGATTAACCCGCCAATGAGCAAGTTTCCGGCATAATACCAGCCGCTAACGTGCCAATCAATCACGGTTGTTTGGGTTTTGTATCCATCTTTGGAGGCAATCACAGTATATTTTTGCGGGTTGAAATAACCACCGGCCGCAGTTTTTAGGTTGATTGAGGTTGGAGTTTGCCCTTCAAAAACACTTTGCCCGTGTTTATCCAGAATTTTGATATCTACTTTTCCTAAATCAGATTTGATTGGAATGGTTTGTGAGTTCTCACGCATAACCGTGGCGCAAGAAGCAAGTATTGCGGTAAAAACACCGCAGAAAAATAAATAAAACAGTTTTTTCATCAGAACATCCTTTGTTGAATAGATAAAACAAAACCCACCGAAAAAAGGTGGGCGGATGTTCGAAAACCGTTGAATGTTACGGCTCGGCTTATTCAGCACATAGCCTTATTTAGCCGACATCCGTCCATGACGAAGTCGGCATAAATATTAAAGTCGCTATGCTAAACGACTACATTCACAAGGGTTTTCGAAGCCCTAACGCTTATCTCTAAGCGTCAACAAAAGATTATAAGTTCTGATAAGTTTTGTAAAGATATATTTTAAGCTCTCTTAATCTCTACCACCACCGGCACATGGTCGGACGGACGCTCGCCGGCGCGCCAATCTTTCAAAATCTTATAGCTGACCACACGGTCTTTGAGGTTGGGTGAAACCCAAATATGGTCCAAACGTCTACCTTTATTATTGGTTTGCCAGTTAGGGTTACGATAGCTCCACCAAGTGAAAATCTTTTCCGGCTCAGGGTGAAATTCACGCGCAATATCTACAAAATTAAGAGAAGCTTTAAGCCTGTTCAAACGCTCCACCTCAATCGGTGTGTGGGAGACGATTTTCAAAAGTTGTTTGTGATTCCATACATCATTTTCATAAGGAGCGACGTTAAAATCACCGCAAAGCAGCATTTTTTTGTTCATGAGCTCACTTTTGTGCTGCTCGTAATATTCGGATATATCATCCATAAATGTCAGCTTGTGCGCAAAGGAAAGATTCTCTATCGGGTCCGGAATATC
>CALXWC010000030.1 GCA_944392265.1 uncultured Alphaproteobacteria bacterium
CTCAAGGTAGGCTGTTTTTTTATTGGTGGGTATGACAAGGATCGAACTTGTGACCCCTACGATGTCAACGTAGTGCTCTCCCGCTGAGCTACACACCCGTTATGTTTCTTAACATAAATGCTTTTAACGAATCTTTTTATGTTTTGCAAGATATTTATTAATTTGTTTCCAATTATGTTCATAAATTATGAAATAGTTAACAATTTTATTTTATACTCTTTTTACATCAAAAATTAAGGATAATTTCGGTGACTGAAAAAAAAATTGATTTTACAGTAGATTATAAAAACTTAAAAATCTTTGAAGAATATAACACTAAAGATTTTAAGTTTCCTATCGTTTTATCCTCTCCACATAGTGGGAAAATTTTTCCTGAACCGTTTTTGCAAAATACATGTTTAAGCGAATATGATCTCCGCTCCTCTGAAGATTGTTTTGTTGATGAGCTTATCTTAGGTGCCAGCGATGCCGGAATCCCTATGATTGCCATGAACATTGCACGCACTTTCGTTGATGTGAATCGAGATAAAATTGAAATCGATGATACCATGTATTTTGATAAAAACACTCCGGTTGATCTTTTAGGTAGTCGCAGATGTCGCGTCGGACTTGGCGTTATTCACAGAATCGTTTCTCAAAACAAACCTATTTATGATGGTCTTATTTCGTATAAAGAAGTGCAAAAAAGAATCGCAAATGTTTATGAGCCCTATCACAAAAAACTCAAACAACTTGTAGACAAATGTGTTAAAAAATTTGGTTTTTGTTTATTAATAGACTGCCATTCCATGCCATCTAAAATCTGCAATATTATGAATGAAACCAAACCGGTTGAATTTTGTGTTTGCAACCTTTTTGATGAAAGTTGCCCACCGCAAATTTCTGAATTTGTTGCAAATAAATTATCTGAACATGATTATCGTGTGGAGTTTAACCGCCCATATGCCGGCGCATTTATTACTTTTAATTATTGTCAGCCCAGAAAAAATATATACACACTCCAGCTTGAAATTAATCGAAAGCTCTATATGGATGAATTTTCATATACAAAAAACACTGATTTTCAAGCAATTAGCACTCATATTTCCGAGGCTTTTGTCTCATTAGGCAAATTTTTACTGGATTTTAATAAATAAGTGTGTTATAACCCCTCTTGTTTTCGCGTTTAGACTTTTTTAATAAATTACTCTAAATGCTTTTTCACTGGTGTTTTTATGTGTAAAACACTGTAGGTTAACAAACCTTAAAGTTGGTTTTTACCATATGCTCTATCAGACTGAAATTGGCACATTTTTTGCACAAGGGATGTTTGTTGCACTTTAAGGGAAAAGAGGAATGCGTTTTAGCGTATCTATAAATTTTATGTTTTTTCTAGTATTGCTTATGTTGTTTCAACCCATGCAAGCCAGCGCTTATAAGCATAGGATTGATGATACAATGGTTTGCACATACGCTACCCAGAAAATGGAGAAAGTATATCAAATCAAACAACATTTGCTCACAACAATTGCCAGCGTTGAAACCGGACGTTGGGACGAAGAGCATAAACAAAAAAGAGCTTGGCCATGGACCGTTAACGCTCAAGGTAAAGGAACTTTTTTTGAAACTAAGGCTGAAGCCATCAGAGAAGTTAAGCGTTTACAAGCTCAGGGTGTGAAAAGTATTGACGTTGGTTGTATGCAAATTAATTTGGCTTATCATCCGGACGCCTTTGATAACATTGAAGATGCTTTCGACCCACAAAAAAATGCTCAATATGCTGCTAAATTTTTGAAAAATTTATATGAAGCTAACGATCAAGATTGGATTAAAGCCGCTATGGCTTACCATTCTAAAACACCGAAAAAAGCTTTAAGATATAAAAAGAAAATTGTAACTGCTTATGAAGCTGTTAAACAAGCTTATCAAAAATTGGCATTTAATAATTTAACCAATACACAAACAGATAACAAACAAGTATCTATTAAAGATAACATTAAAAAATCTGCTAATGAATGGCGTGAAGCTAAACTTGCTGCATGGCGTACACGTCAAAATTAATATCGCATAGGTCATGTCTGAATATTGGCAAAAAGATGGTTTTTATTGGCAACCGCTTGGTGGAAATAATATTGATCAAATCAGCGGCCATTCTTACCAATATACAGATGTGATCTATGATGTTTCTAATCATCTCAAACAAGTTACTTCCATCATTGTTGATTTAGGCAAGTTTGATAACTATCAAGCTCTTGGTGTTGCCGGAGCCTCTGCTGCCGTGCCCGATATTCGATTTTTATTATCTTCATCTTTAATTTCTGCGCAGGCAATTTTATTGACCCACTCTCATCCGGACCATATGAACGGTATTCCGCATTACTTAAAAGCAGGTTATAGCTTGCCACCGATTTATGGTGGAAAATATACCAAAATGATTTTGGATGATTTATATATCCAATTTAATATTGCCGCGGAAATCCGTCCTGATTTTATTGAAATTAAGGAAGGTGATATTCTTAATATCGGCTCTTTGGAAATTGAGGTTGTTTCCGCATCTCACACTTGTTTTGATAGTTTTGGATTTATCATAAAATCTCATAGCACAACCGTTTATCACACCGGTGATATGAAAATGGATTTGAGCACTTATTTCAGAAAACCAACGAGTGTTAAAAGACTTAAAGAAAGGTCTGCTGAAATAGATTATTGCGTTGCAGATTTTTACGGTGTTCACGAAGACGGCTATGCTGTTAAAGAAGTGGATACGTTCAAACAATTAGTCAAACTCATTAAACATTCTAAAAAGAATAAAATCTTTTTACCGGTATATCCGACACATCCGGAAATGTATATTATTGCCTTTTTAGCGGCATTAAAGCTCAAAAAAAATGTTATTTTTTTCGGGAATCCTGACTTTTACAGCTATCTTAAAAGAATTATAGATTATGGAATTAATTTTTCTGATTTTGCCAAAGAACGCATTAAAGTAATTTATACGCATAATCGTGATGAAATAAAATCCCTTAACAATAATTATGTGGTTATCGGAACATATAATCATGTGTCGTTGAATTTTGATGCCAGCTCAAAAGACAGCTTTGGCATTATCACGGCTAAAAGCTTTTTTAATCCGCTCAAAGGACAATTTAACGCACATAATATCAAATTTGTCTCGGTGGATGATTATCCGGTCTTACAAGGGTTTGGACACGGATTTTTAAAAGATATTGAAGAGCTTAGTCAAATTTTGCCTCAGACGACATTTATTCCGACGCATTGTCCGGTATACATCATTGATTATTTTAGAGAGTTGGCAAACTTTTTAAATATTAAACTTATCGCCCCCACACCTAATAATAATGAAGTATTTTTGCTATCAAAGGAACAAAGCATTTTAGTTGAAAAAAGAATTTCGCTTTGGCTTAGCGTTTTATATCAAAGCGGGGTAGCTTCTCTCGTTGAAGTTGAGCAAAAACCCACCTCCGGTGAGGGATTCTTAAAAAGAACCATCAGTAAAAGACGCTGTATGAGCAAATTTCAGGCTTATTTATACCAAAGGAAAAAGAAATTCTCATAATATATTATTCTTTTTGATTGAGATTACACTTTTTTGTAAATTTTTGATTGCATTTTAAAACTTTTTGTTTTATTAATTAATTGTTGTTTTTCAGGAAACATATCTATAAGGTGTTGTATGACTAAGTTAATTAATAAAATTATTTCTTTGCACAAACGTCGAACAAGTATGCGTCTGGCCGATAGCGAATGGGACGCCATGAGCGAAATTTGTCATTTTGAAAATATTTCCAGAAATAAACTTATTGAATTTATTGGTGATCATAAGGATGAAAAATTGGGGCTTTCTTGCTCTACCCGCTTATTTTTGCTCTCATATTATCGTAATAATGGGCAATTAAAATTTAGATCATCAAGACAAAACTTGATTAATGCAATCAAGACTATTGATCCTGAAATTGAAATCAGAGAAAATTTTTTTCAGACTACTCAAGTAAAATAATCTTATTTAGACAACTTTTGAGGCGCAATATTGTCTAAGGCATTTGCAGACTTTACTTGATTTTGCTCTACAGAGAAGGTTTCTTCCAGCTCACTGACTTTTTGTTCGTGGGCTCTTTTTTGCATCATTGCAGAAAATTTCAAATAAACATAAGCACAGGCAATTAAACAAACAACCAGTAAAAAAATCTTCTTTTTCATTTATCCTTCTCCATTCTGCTTTAGAATTTTAGGATAACTGTTTTTCAAAATTTTTCAACCTTCTTTTCTAAAGATTATAATCTCAAATATTAGAAATATAGCTATAAGCCACCGCTTTGAGTGTTTTTAAGAATTTTTCTCCCTCTAAAAGCTCTTCTTTGCCCATAGGATATGGATGTTCTACCAACTCTCTGACATTATTTACAACCATGACTTCTTCAGGCAAAAATCTTCTTCTGAAAGCGTATGCTGCGGCAATTGTTTCTTCCTTGCTATCCGTCTTATAGCCAATTTGCTTGAGTAAAGTAGCAACATCATTTTCTTTTATTTTATCCGCATTTCTGATTTGATACCACAAACCAATCCCCTCTTTTGCCAACTTTTTCCATGGGAAAGCAATTCCGGGGTCCATTTTGCGCATTGGAGCTACATCTGAATGTGCAACCACATTTTGCAGCATAATTTTATATTTGCGGATTATCTTTTGGCAAAAAGGGATTAATTTTTCAATTTGAGCATCGGAATACGGTGTTTCGCCCAAAGTAGGATTATAAAGCTCTATACCGACAGCACATGAATTAATGTCTGTCTCGCTCCTCCATGAAGCAACTCCGGCATGCCAAGCACGCTTATCTTCTGCGACCATTTTGGTTATGCTGCCATCTTCATCTATAAAATAATGCGCACTGGTATTTTCTTCCAAACAGATATTATAAGCCTCTTCGGGATGAAAAGCCGTGCAATGCAAAACAAGCATAGATATCGGGCGTTTTCTTTCGTTGAAATGTGGGAGCAGATGTTCTTTCATAATTAATCTCTAAGCGGCTTTACGGCTTTTTACAATATTTTGATAAGCGTTGTTAATTTCGGCCATTTTTAAAGTGGCTTTTTCCACTTCTTCTGCCGTTGCACCTTTGGCTTGAATTCTATCGGGGTGATAGATATTAATCAGTTTTTTCCATTTGTTTTTAATTTCATCAAGGGAAGCCGTATTTTGAACACCAAGAACATCATAAAAATCTTTGATTTTGCTGTTTGAACTGATTTTGGGTTCAAAACTTTGATGAATTACGTCAAAATTACCTTCCGGCAAAGCTATTGCTTTGGCAATGGCCTTAATCAGCTTTAATTCTTCTTGCCCAAATTGACCATCTGCGGAAGCAATTTTGAACAAGTTTTCAATTACGCTTTCTTTTAACTCCACATTATCTTTAGAAAGCGCTAAAATCTGCTTTGCATAAGGTTCCCAACCTGATGTATTTTCTTTGGCGGCATTAAAAATTTTGGAAATGCGGTGATTTTTACAATCTTGCAGATTAAAAATTTTCTTAAAAACACGGATTTCATTTTCACTGACATGACCGTCAGACTTGGCAACTTTGGCGGCAAGCCCTGCCATGGATTGCACCAGCGCATTATTTTTGGCTGTTGGATTTTTACTGATAAATTTGAACGGATTTATCTTAAACCATAAGGTTCTAAAAACAGAAAAGACCGGAATAAAGTGTTTTTCGGAACGATAAGTATCTGCAAAAAATCCTAAGATGATGCCGCAGAACAGCAAAACGGGACTTTGCAGGCTAAAGCCTATGATACCACCTAAAATTTTGCCCAGATGCTGATTAAAAAAGCAGTCTAATTTGGCGCGAAAAGCTTTGGCATGGCGGCTGTTTGGGGTATCAAAAGTAAAATGTCCGACAATAAAGCAAAACAAAAAACCGTGAAAACCATATAAAATTGAACCGAATATTGTTCCCCAAAGTTTGCCCCAAAAATTGCCGTCTATAACATTATAGTAGCGGTAATATTTGTATGGCAAAAACAAGCGGATGTTATCATCAATGATATTCAGCTGTTTTTCTAAAATTTTTATGAGTTTTGTGCGGTCTACCAGGATATGCCCTAAAAATAAGCCCCAGAAAAAACCAACGGCACCAAATAGTCTTAAACCTAACAGTGCCAAAGTAAATTTACCTAACGGCGACATATATTTCACTAAGTTGTTAAAACAATAACTTAGTATATATCACGATTGATTCCAAAAATAAAGCTTTTTTATAAAATTATGGTTGATAACTGGGTGGGATAATCTCCGTATTCGGTTATTTTCTCTTGTTTTGAATATCTTCTGTAACTGAAATATTCTTGCTCGTTTTTATAGGTATCAATATGTGAAGCTGAAATGTCTTTAATACCGCAATCTGCGCATTTTTGCCAAACAAAAGCTTCTAAATCAAATTGGTAATGATTGGCATCTTTGCCTGAAGTAAAATACTTGTCATATGCTTTAGAAACACTCAAAAATTCTTGTCGCATATCATCCATACACTCAAAAGAGGAATGTTGCAGACAAGGACCGATTGCTGCTTTTATATTTTCAGCCTTAGCACCATGGATGAGCATTAAATCGACCGTGTTTTCAACAATGCCTCTTAAAGCACCACGCCAACCGGCATGCGCCACACCAATTACTTGATTTTGTTCATCACAAAACAAAACAGGAGCGCAATCTGCCGTGCGAATCCCTAATATCAGATTTGGTGTATTTGTAACTAAGCCATCTGCCGTAATTTTGGCTAAACTCGGCTCAGTTACAAACTCGGCATGATTGCTTACACCTTGTCGGCACATAATCATATTATCTCGACTTAACCCAAATTTTTGAGCAATAATATCTAAGTTTTGGGCTAAATTTTCTTTTTTGTCTTGGCTTTTCAAATTTACATTCAAACTTTGATATTTGCCGGTTGAAACTCCGCCAGAGCTTCCCCAAAAACAATGTTTTGTTTTTGCTAAATTAGGTGCAACATAACTCATAAAAAAGACTTTCCGTATTTTAAGGGTTCCAGATTAAGATATTTGGCAATGGTTTGTCCAATATCTGCAAAGGTATTGCTCTCTCCTGCAAAACGATTTTGAATTTTTTTGCCAAACAAGAGCATCGGCACTTGTTCTCTGGTATGATCAGTTCCTTCGTAAGTCGGGTCATTGCCATGATCTGCAGTAATAAAGACAATGTCATCTTCTCTTAACAAAGGCAAAATTTCAGGCAATCGCTTATCAAAATATTCTAGCCCTTCGGCATAACCTTTCACATTGCGACGGTGTCCCCACAACATATCAAAATCTACAAAGTTGGTAAAAATCAGGCTGTTTTCAGGAGCATCTTTTACCTCTTGCAAGGTAACGTCCCAAAGCTCTTGTAAACCAGAAGCATGCAAAGCTTTGGTTATACCGCAACCGGCATAAATATCATTAATTTTGCCAATGGCAATCACATTGCCTCCGGCTTCTTTAAGCTTGTCTAAAACTGTTGGGGCACAAGGTTTGACCGAATAGTCATGTCTGTTTGCCGTACGCATAAACTCTCCGGCTTTTTCACCAACAAACGGACGGGCGATAATGCGGGCAATGTTATATGGTTTGGCATATTTGTATGCAATTTCGCACAAATTATATAATTTTTCTAAGCCAAAATATTTTTCATGAGCGGCAATTTGGATATTGCTGTCTGCCGAAGTATAAAAAATCGGCTTGCCTGATTTAATGTGTTCTTCTCCTAATTCTTGGATAATCTCGGTTCCGGATGCAGCCTTATTGCCTAAAATTCCTTCCACCTTTCCTTCTTGGCAAATTTTTTGAATAAGAGAATCGGGAAAAGACGGATAATCTGGCTTGAAATAACCCCAATCAGATAAAACGGGAACACCTGCCATTTCCCAGTGTCCGGAAGTGGTATCTTTGGCAACACTTAGCTCGCTCATATGAGCTTTGATACAACCAATGTTCATTTTGCCTTCACCGATATTGCCGAGTTGATATTCATTTCCCGTTGCGGCTTTGGCAACCTCTGTCAACCCTAACTGATTGAGGTTTGGAATATTTAATCCGTTATGGCTTTTTACAATATGGCCGAATGTATCTGCTCCTTCATTATTAAATTTTTTAGCGTCATGAGCATTGCCTATGCCAAAAGAATCCATCATTAAAATAATCACACGTGACATTTGTTTCTCCTTACTTTTCATAATGGAATCATCTTAACATAAATGAATGAATTTTTTAATAAGATTTTATTGACGAAAATGCTTCACTCAAGTATATTTGGTCTAAATCTATCTATTATTAACTTAATTAGTATAAATATGGAAAAGAACAAAAATGAGTTTGAAAAATGGTTCTGTTCAAAGAATCAACAAATTGCCTGTTTAGCCATGCGCTATCAATGGATTGCTCTTTTTAGCAACAATCAAGCATTGTTTACCGAAGACGAATTATGGAATAAAAATCAATCAGTTGCATTGTCCGGATTGATTATGACAATAAAACACTCTCCGGAATTGCTTCCGCAAATATTGACAATGTTGAAAAGAAGATTGCAGGATGAGAAACCTCTTCCGGAAGATATCTGGACAGACTTAATCGGCTGTGCGTCTTTTCAGCTCAAAAATTTCGATCAACAAAAAATGATTTTTGACTTTGTTGCCGAACAAAACTTTAATGATGAGGTTTTGTTAAAGGTCATCAATTCCATTTTGGTTTGTATTGAAAGAATGCCTATGTGGGAAAGCATTGCTTTTCAGTGCTTGGAGCAGGTTTCTTTTGATGAAAACGTCTATTTGTTGTTAAAAGATTTTCTTAAAAACGAAAAGCAATTGAATGCTTATAATTATAAGATGATATTGTTCAGTTTTTATAGAATTTCTGAAGAACAGGTGCCTGAGTTTATTCGTTGCTTGGTTAGTGTTCCGTGTTCTTATCGATACACATTGGCATTTTTGTTGTTTAAGACCCATTTTGCAAAGTTAAACACAAAACTTATTGAAGCTATAACTACATGTTTTGCTCGTGATGGAAATGTGGTCCTTCAGCAGAATTTACTCTCAAAGATGTTTTCTTTCTTTATCGGACAAGAAGAAAATATTGATTTGAAAGTTGCCTGTTGCTTTATTGAAAGCGTGAAATCTTTTTTGATTAGACATTGGGAGAACAACTGTATTGACTTTGAAAAGCTTTGGAAAAGATATAACAATTGTCTTGAGTTTTTCAATATCTGCCGTTCTGCTTACCAAAGTGACAGAAACTTTGTGCTAAGCTGTGAGAGCAATATCTTAAACCCACTGTTTCAGTTAAAGACACCTTTGCATATGCTGCTTTATTTGCAAATTGTGGATAATGCCGACCTTTGTGTCTTGCTGTTACATGCCTTTTCATTCGGATCTCATGAGGCTATGGATTTAGCCAAACGTATCTTGGCTGAAAACGAGCATTGTCTTAAACTTCATGCCAGCTTTGATGAATATAAACCTAAACTAAGTGAGGCAATGAAAGTTTATGGCTCTGACTATGAGTTTAAGCTTTTTAGCAGTGCCATTGTTAACTCAATGGTTGAGTTTGGCCCTCAGTTGGAAGATATCAGCGAGCTGTATGACTTTGTTCAATACAAATCTCTTAATGTTCCCGCTTTATATAAGCGCTACGAAAAAGAGGTAAAAGAGCTGGTTTTGGAACGCCAATATGAACGTGAAGTTTTAGATTTTTTAACTCATTAACAAAAAAAGGCCTTTGTTTTTTACACAAAGGCCTTTTTTTTATGCTATTTTTTCTATAATTGTTGGAGATATTTGAGTTTTTTCTTCTTCCACCTTTATATTTTCCAATAGCTGTTTTGCCACCTTTTCCCAATCTGCTTCTGATTGTGCATGAATAACGCAAAGTGGTTTTTGATTATCTACAAAATCACCAATTTGGCAAAACTGAGTATAGCCCGTAGCATAATCTAGTTTTTGGTCAGAACGAATTC
Organism: uncultured Alphaproteobacteria bacterium; assembly: GCA_944392265.1. Classification (GTDB taxonomy): domain Bacteria; phylum Pseudomonadota; class Alphaproteobacteria; order RF32; family CAG-239; genus CAJLXD01. Next base: position 10,001 of record CALXWC010000030.1, read on the forward strand.
TTCCTCCTTTTAATTCAATAACCGATAGGCCAATGTTTCTGGTTTGCATGGCTGAAACATAACCTGATACCGGAGAATATAAGGGTTTAATTATTTTTGCTTTGGGCAAATATTTATCCGGATTTTCAACAAAGTCGTTTGGACCACCCAACGCGGAAACCATTTTGGCAAAAATTTCCAAGGCTTTGCCTGAAGATAAAGCTTTTTCTAATTTTGCTTTTGCTTCCGTGATATCTTTGGCTAAATGAGCTAAGACCAATAACTCTGAACACAATTCCAAAGTGACCTGATGCACTCTTTCATCCACATTTTTGCCTTTTAGATAATCAACAGCTTCAGATACTTCTAACGCATTACCGACATTTTTACCCAAAACCTGATTCATATCGGTTAATATGGCTTTGGTTTTAGTTCCGGCGCCGTTGGCAACATCTACAATTGAACGCGCTAACTCTTGACCGTCTTTTAGCGAACTCATAAAAGCACCGTTACCGCATTTTAAATCCATAATCAAACAATCTAATCCGGCAGCTAATTTTTTGGACAAGATTGAAGCCGTGATTAAATCTACAGATTCAACCGTGCCACACACATCTCGAATAGCATAAATTTTTTTATCTGCCGGAGCTAAATTGCCGGTTTGACCAATAATGGCGCAACCAACTTCTTTTACCGTCTTTCTAAAAAGAGCATTATCAGGCATGGTTTGATATCCGGGGATTGAATCAAACTTATCTAAAGTGCCGCCCGTGTGTCCTAAGCCTCTTCCGGAAATCATCGGAACAAAGCCCCCACAAGCCGCAATTAAAGGCGCTAACATTAAGCTGATTTTATCTCCGACACCACCTGAGGAGTGTTTATCTACCACAGGACCGTTTAATTCCGGCCATTGCAAAACATCGCCGGAATCACGCATTGCCATAGTTAAATTTACTTTTTCTTCTTTGCTCAGCTTGTTTAAGAAAATGGCCATGGTTAAGGCTGCTGCTTGCGCATCCATAATTTCTCCACTGGTCACTCCTTTTATGAAAAAGTCTATTTCTGCTTTGCTCAAAGCTTGATTGTCTCTTTTTTTGCGGATAATTTCTTGAGGTAACATCTTAATATCCTCTCTTGATTGTATTAATTAAGCTGTCTAATAGAGAACTTGCGCCAATGCGCATATTCTTTGGTGTAATCCATTTATAACCCAATAATGAAGATGCTAAAACCAAATATTTTTTTGCATCATCTATGGTTTTAATTCCGCCACTGGCTTTAAAACCGACATTTCTGGTATCTGCCGCAATGGTTTCCAAAATAACATTGGCGGCTTCAGGGGTGGCTGAAACCGGCGTTTTTCCGGTGGAAGTTTTAATAAAATCTGCTCCGGCATCAATGCAAAGCTTAGTGGCTTCGGCAATTTTGAGTGCGCTTTTTAACTCTCCGGTTTCTAATATGATTTTGAGCGTTTTTCCTTCACTTAACTCGCGTGTGGAATAAACATATTTTTCACAAGCTTCATAATTTTTTTGCAAAAAAGTTTGGTAAGGAAAGACAACATCTAACTCGTTCACACCGGCATCCAAAGCTTGATAAATTTCTTTTTTTAATAAATTTAAGTTATTTTCTCCTTTGGGGAAATTAATAACCGTTGCAACCTTGATATCTGTTTTTTGCAACAATTGTTTGGCGTGTCTGATAAAACGCGGCCAAATGCAAACGGCGGCCACATTTCCATATGGCGTTTGAGCCTTTTGGCAAAGGTCATCTACCTTATATTCGGTATCATCATCATTTAATGAGGTTAAATCTAATAACCTCAGCAAAGCATGAGCGGCAATAACATCATCCATCTCAAAGCTCCTTTACAAATTGATGTATGAGTTTGGATAAATTTGCAGATGCTCTGTTGGCTTGTTGCAAAGTCTCAGAATGTCCGTGAAATTCTTGAACCAAACCCGTTCCATAATTTGTGATAACGGAAAGTCCCAAAACTTTAATTCCGCAATAAACGGCAGATAAAACTTCCGGAACGGTGGACATTCCGACTGCGGTTGCGCCTAAAACCTGAAATGCTCTGATTTCGGCAGCAGTTTCAAAATTTGGGCCTAATACCATAAGATATGTTCCCTGATGGAGGGTTATTTTTTCTTTAGCGGCAATGTCTTTCATTCTTGTTCTGAAATCAAGATTATATGCCTCTGCCATTACGGGAAAACGAGGACCGTATTTTTCATCATTTTTACCAACTAATGGATTTTGACCGCTGAAATTGATATGGTCTTCAATGAGCATTATCTCTCCGGGGGCAATCTCTTTTTTCAAAGACCCTGCCGCGTTGGTCACAATCATATTTTTTATGCCCAGCGCCTTAAACACACATAAAACCTCTTTGATAACGCTCGGGTGATATCCTTCATATAAATGGAATCTACCTTGCATACACAAAACTTCTTTTCCCTCAAGCAGGCCAGCAATTAATCTTCCCTTATGTCCGCTTACGGTACTTTGAGGCCATGACGGAATTTCGTGATAATCAATGCTTATCGGATTTTCTATTTCTTCTCCAAAATCTCCTAAGCCGCTTCCTAAGATAATTAAGGTTTCAGGCTTATGATTATTGAGTTTTTCTTGAATATATTTTATTGCATTTTCCATCATTTTTTTAACTCCGAATTATCAAAAGCAAAGGGCAATAATTCTGAAATCTTTAATATTTTTTGAACACCTTGTGCATTGGCTAAAAGAACTTGTGTTGATGCATCCGAAAATTCTTTAATTCTTTGCAGGCAAGCACCGCAAGGTGCTATTAATTCTTGTGTGTCGGCAAAAACCAATATTTTGCTTATTTTTTTATCCCCTCCTGCAACCATGGCCGCAATGGCTCCGGCTTCGGCACAAGTTCCGTTCGGATAAGATAAATTTTCAACATTACAACCAACATAAATCTGATTATTTTCAGCTAAAATGGCCGCACCTACCTTGAATTTTGAATATGGAACGTAGGCATTTTGACTAACGGCTTTTGCTTTGGCAAATAATTCTTCCGAGAATGATTGTTTTTCCATGCTTGTCTCTTGACCTTAAAAGTTTTATTAATTAATTTATTTTATAGTATCAGCATAGACATGCAATAATTAATATTTATTGAATCTGAGGGAGATTTCACGTGGTTAGTTTTAAGAAAAATTTTGATCCAAAATTTTCTAAAAATACAAAGAACAATGCTGACGATGATTTTTCTTTTTCCAGCTATGAAGAAAATTTAGGTGACGTTCCCCCTCAAGAGGCTTTTTCGGAAGAAAATTTTATTCAAGACGATGATTTAACCATTGAGCAACCTCCTGTATTTAAAGAAAATAATTTTGAAGAACAGCCGCCAAAACAATTCAACCTAAAAAAGATATTAATTTTAAGCCTGCTGTTTTTAATCTTAGCAATTTGCGGCGGTACATATTTGTATATTTCCAATATTGATTGGAATCAGCACAAAGATAAACTTGCTGCCGAATTTTCTGAAATTACGGGAAAAAGAATCATTTTTAATGGTCCTGTTCATATGGATATTTTTCCATCTCCTAAACTTACTGCAGAAAACATTAAAATTTATAATCCCGGAGAAAACTTAGACGATCCTTTAGCTGAAATAAAATCCCTGAGTACGGATTTGACACTGTCATCTTTAATTGACGGCGACTTCGATGTTAAAATGATGAGTGTCAACGGCGCCACTATCCATTTTGATTTATCTGCTGATAATAAACTTAACTGGGATTATCCGTTAACAGATGCCCAAAAACGAGGATTAGAAAATACACAAATTACTTTAGATAGTGTTTTATTCCGCAATGCTAAAATTCATTTCACTCAAAAAGAAAAAAAGATAGATGCTTGGATTAATGACGTTAATGCAGAAGTTATTGCGCAAAGCCTGTTGGGACCTTATCGAATTGAAGGAACTTATATAAAAAATAACAATCCCGAAGGTTTTGCATTTTCTATCGGAAAAATTACTGACGGTTTGGCTACAAGTATCAATATGGTTATTAATCAACCCAGCACGGAAACCTATGTGCGCTTTGATGGTTCGGTTATGCCACAAAATAATGCCATAAACGGTAATTTTATTTTTGAATCTAAAAAATTAGTAGATTTTGTTAATTCTAATTCACAAGAAATAAAATTAAAAAAAGAATATGCTTATCCTTTGGCTTTGACATTTGAAATAAAAACCAACAAAGCTAAAGTTGAATTCACCAATTTTGTTTTGAAATACGGAGAAACTGCCGGTGCAGGAAATTTATTAATTCCTTTACCGAATCAAAATTCAAATGAGAGAATCCGTGCTGAATTGTCTTTTAAATTTGCCAACCTAGACTTAACTCCGTTAAGCGTTTTGGCTCAAGATTTATGGCTTAAATATAAAGATGGAAAAACAACTTATAATCCGCAGTTAAAATTTGATTTGTTAGCCGACTTTGAATCAATAAAAAGCACTTACTTAAATCAATCTTTGAAAGATTTCAAAGTCAGCTTTGATTTGCTTCAAAATAAACTTGTCTTACGCGAATGTAGAGCTGTATTACCCGGAGATGCCAATTTCAGCGTAAACGGAGAAGTGTATTCCGAGTTAGAAAATCTAACCTTTAAATTAAAGCCCTCTTTTTCAACAGATGAATTTCGCCAAACTTTAGCTTGGTTAAACATTAATCTTAAAAATAAGAATGACCTATTTTGGCGCCGTATTAAATTTGATGCAAATTTAATGGGAAATCCCAATAAAATTGCAATATCTGATATTAACTTTATGCTTGATAAAAGTAGCTTTAAGGGAAATATTGCTTTAATCCGTGACAAAAATAAAAAGTTATTAGTTCAAATAGATAATAACAGTTTTAATTTTAATGAATATTTTCCTGAATATATGCAAAGTCTGCAAGGGAAAAACTGGAATGATAAATGGAATATTTATTTTCAGAGTTTCAAAAACATTGCTGATTTGTATGCTGAAATTGTATTCAAATCAAAAACATTTTTTATCGATGACAATATTTTAGAAAATATTAGCGTTAATGCAAAACTTGATAAAAATATATTAGATATCAATCAGTTTGATATTGAAAAATTAAATGAAAATAAAGTTTCTGTCAGCGGAAAACTTAAAGGATTTGGTCAAAAAGCCGAATTTGAAAATATAAAATATTCTTTACAGACAAAAGATGTTAATACATTTTTTGAAAAGCTTCCGATACAAAAACCAAACTGGAATTATGCTCAAGTTAAAAAATTAAATGCATCCGGAATTATTACCGGATATCCGAACCATTTTGCTACAAAATCTGTTTTGAATTTTGATGATTTTAATGTTGTATATACGGGACAATTTTTACAACGCAATAACTTGTGGGAAATGCAACGTGGTAAAATTGAGTTGCAAAGCCCTGATTTCTTAAAATTTACCAATGCTTTAAACTTCAAATATGAACCCAGAGGTTATATTCTTGGTGCATTTTCTCTGTCTTCTGCAGTTGAAGGCAACTTAAATAATTTTGCATTAAATTCATTAGAAGCTAATGTCGGCTCAAATATTTTTAAGGGTGATTTAGAATTTACCGACCAAGAATCCAGAAAGAAAATTTATACCAATTTAACTATTAATCGTTTTGAAATGGATAAATTTTTCTATAACAATATTGCCGTAAAAACACAGAATACAAATTTTGCCAATAATTCTACGCAAAATGCTGACTTTTTAAATCAACCCGTATTTAGTGTTGATAAACTTAATTTTGACTTTTTGAAAAGCTTTGAACTAGATGGAACTTTTGATATTGCGCTGTTAAGTTATCATAAGCATGATTTCAAAAATGCAAAATTTCAAGTAATCAGTAATGGAGAAAATTTCCAATTCAAAGATTTTTCTTCAGAATACAACAATGCCTCTTTCAGTACCAATTTCTCAATTAATTTGTTGAGCAGTCCGGCGCATATTGAGGGCGTATACATTTTAGACGGATTTAAGCTTTTCACAAATATGTTACATGGAAATAAAATTGGTATTTCTCAAGGTTTGTTAAATTTAGAAGGAAATTTTTCTGCTAATCTGGGTTCATTTGATGATATGTTCAAAACACTTAAATCAAACTCTAAATTCAGAATTGCAGATGCTACTGTTTTAGGGTGGAATTTTGCTACCATATTAGAAGATTTGAAATCAAGACAACTTTCTGAAGGTTTATCT
>CALXWC010000031.1 GCA_944392265.1 uncultured Alphaproteobacteria bacterium
CCGTGCCTCATCGCGGCGACAAGACGGTTTATAGACTTTCATTTCACAGAAGTCAATAACTTTTTTTCATTTTTTTTGATTTTTTTTCATATTTTTTTTAATCCCCTGTTTTTGCCTATATTTTTTTATCAACTTTTTTTATCCTATTTTTCAATTCAAGCTTTTTTGTGCTCTATATAGGCCTTTTTTACCCGTTCTAATCTACGAATCTGCTTTTGAAGCTCTTTTATTTTCTTATTTTTACATTTTTCGAATCTTTATTACGTATTTGTTAACCTCTATGTTCTATATATTTATATATTGTCGACAATAATGGTTTTTAATAAGGCTAAAAAAATGATTAAAAACAGTATATTCTTATGCTTTTTGTTTTTTATTCTTATGGGATGCTCTCATGAGACTCCTAAATTGACCGGAGTTGACGGATCTGCGATTCCTCCGGCTTTTGCTCAATTTCCTGACATTCCATTTCCGCAAGATTCCTTTGTAGACCTAAACGAAACCAAAGCTTTAGGTAGCGGAGAAAATTGGATTGGAACTTTGGCTTTTGATGTTCCTTACAACGCAAGCAGCGTCTTTGACTTCTATGTATCTGAAATGCCTAAATTAAATTGGTATGAGGTTGCAACCGTTCGCGCAAAATATAGTCAAATGACCTATGGTCGTGACCATCGTGTTGTACAGATTCTTATTGAATCTACCGGTAGCGATTCTGCTAAAGTTACCTTAACAGCAGTTCCGAATCAAAATACATTTAACAAATAAGGAAGGGTTTTGTATGCGATTCGACTTTTTTACATTAGGTGGTTCTCAACTCTGGGCTGATTTATTCTTTTATCAAAAATGGAGAATCCAGAGATATTTTGAATCACAAACATGTCGATTGCTTGATCCATGGGATATTAAACGCCATGAAGGATCTTTCGAATCGTGCCTTAAAGCTTTTTATAAATATATTGAGATTTATGAGTTACCAAGACAAAAAGGTCATATGATTATTATGCTTCATGGACTTTTTGATTCAAAAAATATTTTCAAACCACTTTGGCGCGAAGCTTTAAAAAATAATTTTTTGGCTGCAGCTGTGAATTACCCTTCTTCTCAGCAACGAATCACCACCCATGTAAATCAGTTGGAAACTTTTCTTGATAACTTGATTGATGTTACCGAAATATCTTTTGTTACAAAAGGAATCGGCAATTTAATATTAAGAGAACTGTTAGCTCGACCGAGCCAGTGGCAAAAAAAACTAAAAATAAAACGGATTGTTGAAATTGCACCTGTTAATCAAGGATCGAAATTATTTCAACTGCTCTATAAGTATAAAATGTTTAATATGTTATTTGGTCCTATTTTGAAAGATTGTATCCCAGCAAAAGTGGCTTATATGCCTAATATTGATTCAAAATATGAATTAGGCATTATTGATTGTAAGACACCTTTGCTTAATTTAATCAAAATTTTACCAGATTCTATCAAAAATCGTATTTATAACGAAAATGAAGCTTTTACCGAAAGTAAGACAAGTTATATTAAAATAGATAACTGGCATATAAACCCTCTGAATAATAAAGATATTGTCTCTATGACTATTAACTTTTTAAAATCAGGAAAACTAAAAAAATAACGAAACTGTAACACTAAATTTAGAAATTTTATGATATGATGAGAAAAGGATGGCAATAAAATGAAAACAATATTTATTAATTTACTGGCGATATTTATTCTTTTTGTTGCCTATTATATTGACTTTTTTGGTTGGTTCACCGGTCAAAAAATGTTTTATATAGCTTTAGGTTTAGTTATTATACTGCTCTTAATCGGATGTAAGGTTTTTGGAGCTCCGTTTGTTGGTGATAAGGATGAAAACGATGATAAATAAATTTAAAATTTTTCTTATTTTCACTTTAATCATCGGTATTTTAAGTCCGATTGTATCCTCTACCGCATGGGCTGAAAGTGGTGGAACAAAAGCCTCTGATTATTATAAAAAGCATCGTGCAGAAATCGAAAATTTTATGAATGAACAAAAAGACTTAGGTGAAGGAAAAAAAGAGAATGCTGCTATAAAAGATTTACAAGACAGTGCAAAAGATTTAGCCGACTATAAGAATATTTTTGAAACTGGTGTCGATTATGTTAAATTTGCCTGGTCTTTTTATAAATTACCTATAGCTTATTTTGTTCAAGGAGATGTGACGACTTATACATATACGGATCCTTTCACTAATCAGCAAGTAAAATATATGAAAACTGAATGGGGAGATATCGTTGCTGCAGAAGGAAATTCAAAAGATTGTCTTCCGCTTCCAATGGCTGTATTAGATGCCTCTGATTGTACATTTTGCTCTTTGTTTGCTGTACTATATGATGCATCTCAGGAAATGACCGACCTATCATTTGATCGCTTAGCAGAACCAATGGCTAATATTATTTTAGTGGGTTGGGCTATTTATATTGCTCTAAAAGTATTAGCTCACGTCAGTTCATTTACCAAACAAGATGCTCCTAAGTTTATTAATGATATTTTGCTACTCTCCTTTAAAATCGGGGTTTGTTATCTTCTTTTAATGAATAAAGAACAAATTTATGATTATTTTATTCTCCCCGTACTGGGAGCTGGACTGGAATTTGGAACAGCAATTCTGACAACCGGTGGAACCCAATGTAGTGGTAGCTTTGATGTTGGAAATGATACTTATATCTTAAAAACAGCACTTTTTGCAAAACTTAACTGTTTTATTGAATCGATTCAGATGGAAATCGGTGTTTCTCAAGCTATTGGTAGTACATTGATGTGTGTAGCCAGAAATGCGGCTTCTTCTGACTTTGGTGGTTTCTGGAACTTTAACTTATTGTTCCAAGGCTTGATTATTTGGGCTTTTGCTTTAATGCTTTCATTAGCTTTTGCTTTCTATTTAATTGATGTAACAGTTGCAATTGGCATTGTTGGCGCACTCATGCCGTTTTTGATCGTTTCATGGCCATTTAAGGTTACTCAAAAATACACTTCTGCGGGATTATCTATGTTTTTATCCTGTGTCTTTACCTATGCTTTTATGGGTATTGTGGTTAGTGTTAACACACAACTTATTGCTCAATCATTTAACCAGGGGTCATCAACTTTATCTGGATCTATAAACCCTTATACTCAAAAAATGAATCAACAGGAAACAGAGGTCATTGTTCCCGGAACATCTCCTATTCCACCAAAAGATGAGTCCCAGATTATTAATAGCATTAATCAAGGCGGACAACAGTTTAATATAGGTCAAGAACACAACTGGGGACAACCAGGATTATCCGGATTAAATGGTGGTACTGGTGGTGGCACTGGCGGTACTGGTGGTGGCACTGGTGGTACTGGTGGTGGCACTGGTGGTACTGGTGGTGGCACTGGTGGTGTTTCTACCGAACAAGGAGGTATGGCTGGCTTAATTGCGGCCTTGAGCTCTGATGACATTGATGAATTAGAGAGAATGACAGATATTGGTATGGGCGGCTTCTTGATTTTGCTTTGTTGCAGTATATTCGGTTTCAAACTTTGTACAAAAGTTTCTGATATTGCTTCTAAAGTATCTGGTGGCAGTGTTGGATTTTCACTTGGCGTCGGTATCGGAGGTATGGCTACAAACGCTGCAACTTCAGCTGCTAAAAGAGTTACTCAAGCTCCAAGACAATATATCGGTCAAAAATTTGATCAAGGAATGTCTAAGCTTGGTAATGCAGCTCTCAGCAAGCTTGGATTGGGTAAATACGGTGGTAAAACCGGTGCTGCTAAAGGCGGTGCTCCTGCTGCAACTGCAAACAAAGGCGGTGCTCCTGCTACAACTGCAAACAAGGGAGGTACTCCTAGCAACTCTGGAAGTAATAACGATACTCAGGGAAAACAAGCTACGACTCAAAGCACGAGCAATGCCCATAATGCCCCAACAAAAGGACAAGGCGTTGGTTTGAAAAAGCAATTAGAAAATGAACGTAACAGAAACCACAGAAAAGCTCGAGCCAAACGACAAAACCGTAAAAAAAGCGGTAATAAAAAACACTAGAGGATTTAGATGATGCAAGGTAAGAAAATATTTAGATTTTTAGCGATGCTGTTTCTTTTAGTTACAGCCTCCTTTACCTTGTCCGGATGTTCTAATGACCCTACTGTTCCTGGAACTGCCAATGAACAACAACTGGCTAATGAACATAAACAATGTTGGCAAAAAGAAGTTTTAGGACTTTTATATGATACTATGGGAAAAACAGCCATGGAATCATACGCCAAAATGACTCAAGGAGCCATGACATTAATGATGGTTGCTTTTGCCGTTTGGTTTTCTTTACAAATGATTCAACATGTATCTTCTTTAACAACTGTTTCTAACACCGAAATTTGGGATAAAACTCTTCGGAAATTTGTTCTTTGTTTTGCTTGCGGTTATCTTGCATCCTCTACCGATGGATTGCTTTGGGTTCTAAATATGATTGTTTTTCCGATATATAACGCTTTTCTTGAATTAGGCGGAAAGATTTTGGAAGCAACCTCTTCTGTTAATGAAAGCGGGCAAAATAGTGTAATGGTTTTTGGAGAAACAATTACTGGCGGACAAAATATTGTCTGCAAAATGGGTGAAAATCTGCAAGCATCTCTTAATAGCTTTCCACAATCTCCAAGAACAATGATGGAATGTTTAATATGCGCTGTTAATGAAAGATTGACTCTTGGCAACCAAATATCCATTCGTGTTATGAAGGCTCCGGGATTTATGGCCATGGTTGTTGGCGTTGTCTTACTTGTTTCTTTCATGATTCTTAAATTAGGTTTTGTATTTTATCTGGTAGACGCTATTTTTAAAATGGCAGTTATGGTCACTATGCTCCCTATTTTCATTCTTGCTTATCCTTTCGGGCCAACCCAAGGATGGACAAAAACGGGGCTAAAATCGATTCTGAGTTCTGCCGTGTTTATGATGATTGTTGCGTTAATGATAGCGGTGGCTTTGCTAGCCGTGCTGCAGATTATACAGGATAACCAAGATGTATTTAATCCTCAAACCGAAGCTGCAGAAAAGGCCTTAAAACAGCTGAGCCCTCAAGTTTTGTCATTGTTGCTAATTGCCTTTTTGGTAAAATCTACAATGTCTATTTCTCAAAAACTAGTCAGTGCAATTATCGGAGCAACCATCCAATCTGAGTTCCAAAGAAAATTAGCTGCCGGAGTTCAAATGGTTGGAAGCTTAATTTTAGCTTGGTTGACAGCTGGTCTTTCTAAGAGTCTTGAAGCTGTGAAGCAAGCTCAAAAAGTTCAAAAAATGGTTAAAAAAGTTAAAGAATCACATGTCGGCAGAGCCGCTACAAAGGCTTATAATCAGTATAAAAAGGTTCATGACAAATATCAAAAAATGCAACATGCAATCGATAGATTGGCCGGTAGAACAAGAGATTAGAAGGTGCAACCATGAGGCAAGTAATGAACATAATTACAAAATTATTCAAAAACAAAGTAATTTTACTTTGCCTTGTAGTTTTGGCTGTTTTCCTATTTATTAATATTGCTCCTGCATTTGCGGAAGAAGGTGGCTCCTTAATAAAAAATGAAGACAGCATTAAGTATTTAAACGAAGAAAAAGGATGTACCAGTATTTCTAAATTAAAAGAACAATATCAAAACGAATGTTTCACGTGCAAAATTGTTCAAGTATTACTTACTGCTTTTATGCGTGGTGCCAGTAAAGTTTATGAGGTTTCAAGATCTGCCGGAAATAGACTTTTGCTTTTGGGATGCATGTTATGGTTTCCTTTTTGGATTATTAAAAAGGTATCTTCCTTTGGGCAACAAGAACCCATGGCGTTGATAAACGAACTTTTCAAATTTGGAGGGAAAGTTGTCATTGCATATTGTTTTATTAATGCAGGAATCAGCACATTAGTTAACTTTACCATCAACCCCATTTTAGGTGCCGGTGCAGATTTTGGTAATGAATTATTAGTAGAATCTGAAGATAAAAATGCAATAACGCAAAGCCCTATCGAATATACAGGTCCAACAGACGTAATATCTAAACCTGTAATGGACAAAATTTTAAAATTATCTGAAAGAATAAGTAATGAGGTTGCAACCAACCTTATTATAGGAAACGGATTGACTTGTTTTGGTGTCATTCACGGTTTGAAATTAGGACTCGGTGATGTTTTAAGTATTACAGTTCCAGATCCAATGATTGTTCTATGTGGCGCTGCAATATGGTGCGTTGGTTTTATGTTGGTTTTATCTGTATGCTATTACTTACTAGATATTCCATTCAGAATTGGTTTTGCTATTATTGCTTTGCCTGTGGTTATCGGATTGTGGCCGTTTAATATGACCAAAGGAAAACTAACTGCTGTTGTGATGATTCCAATCAATGCTGCCGGAACATTTTTGTTCTTAGCACTATCTGCAGCGTTTGCTATGCGCCTTATCGGAGCGGCTTATAGCTTTGATCCAGGAAACTTACTTGATGGAACAAGCGGAGAAACAGGTATCGAAACCTTATATAAAGCTATTGAAGGTGATGAAATTTTATATATTTCAAGAACATTTTCATTAACAAGTGTTGCTTTCTTTATTTTGCTGTTCTGTTATATTTATGCTTTTAAGTTTATAAGTCAAATTACAGAAGAAATGCCTAAAAAATTCTTTGGCGGAAGTATGACTGCCGCTGCCGGTTCTCCAATGCACCATGTGGCTGCCGCTGCCACCGCTTGGGTTGCTGATAAAGTTACAGCTCCGATTAGAAAGGTTGCTAAAGACATTGTAGATATCGCAGCTTACCAGACAGGAAAAGCCGCAACAACCGTCGCCAAAGCCGCAGGAAATGTTACTATCGGAGCTGCCGGTGTTGCTGTAGGCGGCGCCGTAAAATATTCTGCAAAAGCCTTAAACAAAGGCGCTCAAGCTTGGGCAGGAAGAGAACAAGAAAATGTTGCCAATGCTCGAAACTTTAGAGATAGCCTAAAAGGTGAAGGCGCAATGGGGACAATTGCCGGAAATGCTTTTCTTGCTCATAATAAAATTGCTTTGGGAATGGCCAATGCTGCAAACAAACTCACCTCTTGGGTTGAGAAAAAGGGTGACGATATGATGCAGCCAGGAATCAATACTGCCAAACGAATCCAAGAAGCAACAGTTGTCGGTAGTCAAAGAATTGCTGAAGCCGCAATGGAAGTTGCCGCTGCCGCGAATACAGAAACCTTTATGCAGACAACAATGCAAGAAAAAGAACAAAAATTCGCTCAAGCAATGGAAAAATTTGACGGATCATCCAGAAAATTGGCCGCTTATGTTCCTTCTTTCGCCAGCGCAGGTATAGGAAAATTAGGTGCCGTTATGGAAAGTGTTCCTTCTCCGTTGGTACACGCTCTGGGTATCGGCTTAAGTAAAACAAGTGATTTTATGGCTTCCAGCAAAGCCGAAGACGGTACAATTCGCTCTAAAATAAGGCCTGAAAATATTGTTGCAGCATTTAGCGGAGGTGTCTGCGTTACTCCTATGCTTGCTGCCGGATTAGAAAAAATTCAAAAATTCAAAGAATCATATGACCAACAAAAACAAAAGAGCCGAGAAGAATTACTTCAAGCTCGTATGGAGCTTAGATCTCAACTTAGCGACTACGTTCAAAATGCTAAAGCAACACCTAAAGAGGCTAAGCATAATTTTGGTACAGCTGCAGCTGTTACATTGTCTCAATTTAGAAAATTTGGCTCAGACTTTATGGGTAATCTGCGTGGATTTAAGGAAACTGGACAATACGTAAAATCTGAAGCTAAAGGCATTGCCGGAAAAACTAAAAATGACGTTAAGAATACCTTTTCTTATACTGCACAAGGAGATTTTCAGACAGTTGGTCATACAATAGGAACTGTTGCTGCTCGTCCTGTTATTGATGTTTTAAGGACTGCTAAAAATTTGACTGGGAATACTCTTAATTCTGGTGTAGCAGCAGCATCAGCCACCATTATGGGAAGTCTTGATGTTGCTAAAACTCTTACTTCTCCGGTAAAAACAATAGCCAGAGCCGGTGTGTATGGCGCATATAGTTTTGGTTATGCATTAAATAATGCCGTTACACCGATTACCAATTTGGCCGGTATTACCGTAAATGGTCTAAGTGTGGCTCAAAAATATGTTAAATTGAAAGCTCAGCCTATTAATGCTTTTGTTGACGCCTCTCTTAATCTTACCGGAGCAACTGTTGGTTTTGCTGCTAAAGCCGTGGATGAGACTCTATATGCCGGATACAAAGCGACTATCCGTCCGACCGTTGTCGCAGGAAAAACAGTGGTACATGGTGCTGAGGCTTTGGCAAGAGCTATCCAAACTCAAACCGTTGTTGGCGTTAAAGCGACACAAGCTCTTACCATTGGTAGTAAATCTCTTAAGACAGCCGCTCGCTCTTTGGGGCTTGTTAAAGGAATTGTTAAAGCTGCAGCAAATGAACGTAATGAAAAGAACTCATTTACCAGCGAAGATGATCGTCGTTTATGGCGCCAAGACAAAATGAGGAAAAAACAAGAAAAACAAATGCAAAAAGCTTTGCAAAAGAAAATTGAAGAAGAAAAGCGCAAAAAAGACTTCTTGGATGAAGTTGATGCCATGAGGGAACAACAAGAAGAGCAAGATCGTCAAAGCAGAGCTCAAACAGAAAGACAATATGCGGCAGAAGAACAAATGCGCCGTGAAAACATAGAAGCCGCAAAACGTCAAGAACGCGCAAATGCAGCTTTGCAAAATACAAAACAAGAAAATAAGAAAGCTTCTTCTGAGCTACAAAAACAAAATAATAATGAAAGAAAGCCTGTTGATGCTAAAACATCTAAAAAATAAGATTAAAGCTTGAGAGAAAGACAATGAGGTACTTAACATTAAATATGATAACAAATTTATTAAAGAAACATCTTTTGATGCTTTCTATACTTCTTGCATTGTCTTGTGTAAAAACTAGTTTTGCTCAGCTTTTAATTCCTGAAGAAAAACCAACTACAACTATTCCAAATTTGGTCCAAGACTTAGAACAAGAAGGGAATAATTTAGGTGGCGGCCAACCATCAACACCAACAACTCCGGGAGGCCAACAAGAAGGAGGCGGAGAAGGCGGAACAGGAAACGCTGAGGGGGAAACAGAGGGTGCTACCAACGGAAAAGCTTTTGACTGTAATGTCTCAGGATGTGCTAAAATGTATCCTGCTGACAACATTTCCGAATTACACCACCGTTATGAAGCCGGAGGCAACCCTTGTGCTTTTAACAATTGTGCTGCAGGTGACCCTGGTAGTTGTAGTTACGGTTCCAGCCAGTTAGCGTGCAGTGGCGGTGGTATGAAAGACTTTTTATCTAAACTGCAAAGCAATAAATCTATATGGAAAGCTCTTGGCGGCGGAACATATGATCAAATGGTTGCTCGCGCCTGCACCCCTCCTGCCACAAACTTTGCAAGTGCATGGAAATCTTTGTGTAGTGATTCATCAACAAAGGCCACAATCAATCAGCTACAAGAAGATTATATGAAAAAGACTTATTATGATGCTGCCGCTAAACTTGTAAAAGATAACTGGGGATTGGATTTTAACTCTATGTCTCCAGAGTTGCAAATGTCTCTTTATTCTGCTGCCGTTGCTTTGGGAACAGGTGGTGCCAGCAGATTAATCAAATCTGTAAAAAATAATATTGGCGACCCTAAAGCTATGAGCGAAGAAGAGCTTTTGATTGCCATGTACCATAGAAGAGACTATTTTTACGGAAGTTCTTCTCCTTCCATTAGGGCATCTGTTCAAAGAAGAAATGCCAGAGAAGGTGCTGAAGCCTTAGAATCATTACAAATAAGAAAAGCTTGGGAAGCAGAACAACAAAAACCTAAAGATCAACAAAAAACTTATGAACAAATTGTACAAGAAGTTACCGGACGTCCCGCTTGTACCGGTGGTCAGGCTGGAAACTTTGATTGTAAAGCAAGTGGCGCTTTAGGTGGCGATGAAGATAAAGGTATTGCTGATAATGGTAAAAACTGTGCTCCGAGCCAATATTTAAATTCTTATCAAGGATGTTTGTTCTGCCCTATTTTTGCTGTTATTTTTAATGCCGCCAGTACTGTTGCTAAAAATGCATCTAATGCTTTGTCTCTTCCTATTTTAGCGGTTGTTATTGTGGGATGGGCTATTTGGATTGCATTCGTGGTAATTAAATATCTATACTCATTCCAAACGCAAGATGGTGCTAAATTATTGCAAGAGATATTCAATAAGTCATTTGTTGTGGTAATTGTGGCCTATTTCTTAAAGACAGGAGCAGCTGAAACAGCCTCTATGTTTATTGAACCTGTATTTAATACCGGATTTAAATTAGCACAAATGTTTGCGGGAGCTTCTTGTAACACCAGTTCTTCAACAATCATTACTGATGGTGGACTACCAGCCTCAATGGGACAAAATATATTATGTACAATTCAAGCCATTCAAAATAAACTAATTTCGACCATGGCTTTGGGAATGTCTTCAATCTGTGTCGCCATTTATGTAAAAGGTAAAATGATAATATTCCCGTCTTTGCCTTATCTATTTTCAGGAATATTGATTATCGCGGGCGCTTTTATCATGATGATTATTTATCCATTCTTATTGATGGATTGTGTTCTTCATCTTTGCATTGCTTGTGCTTTAATTCCTTTTGCTCTTGGCGTATATCCGTTTAAGATTACAAGAAAATTTATGAAACCTGTTTGGGATACTTTTGTAAGCTGTATGTTTAAGTTCATATTTATAAGCTTAATTGTTTTAATCTTAACGAATGCTATTCAAGTAACTTTAGATAGCTCCGGCATTACAAAAGTTGACGACAACTCCTTTGTAGATGCTCTTGTCAAAACATTTGTTTGGAGCGGGGTCACTATTATTAAAGTCTTGTTTGTTTTGTTGCTTGGTTGGTGTGTTATGGGAAGTTTTAACGAATATGCCGGTAACTTTACAGGTTCTATTGCCAACAGCGATTTTGGTGCAAAACTTGGCGGTATGGCCGGAAATGCAACAAAAAGCATGGGTAAAAAACTTTGGGGCGGAGCTAAAAAAGCCGGAGGTCTTGTTGCAGAAGCTTCACGTGAAAAAATGGGTGATATGAAGCGTGATGCTCAAAGTAAAATGATTACAAGCGCCGTTGCCAGAGGAAACGGTACTCAAGAAGCTATTATGGATAAAAGCGGTAATGTCATTGGCTATAAATATGAAGTAAAAAGTCGTTCATTAATTCGCGGACGTGAAAAAACAAAATCCGTAACGATTATGAATAACGGAACAAAAATGATTACTTCATCTAAAAAATATAGCGATGGACGTGTTGTTACCACTAAAACCGATGGATATTTGAAACAAGTTGAAACGACCAAAGACGGAAAAGTTGTTTCTAATAAAGTAAGTGTTGAGACAGCCGGTTTGCGCGCTATCAGAAACACTGACGGTTCTATGAATATGGCTTCTTTGAACATGGCCATGAGAGATTCTGCCTTCTCTCCTGAAATGGTCAAAGCCACTGCATTGAAACAATATGCCGAAGAAAGCTTTGCGGCTATGGGATACAAATTTGATGGCCAGCTTTCTCCTGAAAATATTAAGACATCCGTTGATAAAAATGGCAACGAAGTCTTGGAATTAACCGGTGAAAAATCTACTTTAAGAATGACTCTTAATTCTCTGGCTGAGATGGGCGGCCGTCCTTTGGTTGAATTGGCCACTCATGACAAGCAAGGTAACCTTAATATTTATGCTACGGATGGTATGTTCAATAAGCACACCGTTCACTACACAGATGAAAAAACCGGTGAGAAAAAGAAACATGAAAAATTTGCTATGTCTGAATTCTATGCAAAACAGACAAAATATCCTGTAGATTATGACGGAAATTTTGCCAATATCTTCAACAAGCGCGCTCCGAGTGCCTTCTCTGAAAAAGATATAGAAAAAATGCGTAGACAATTTATTTCTAACCGAGAAAAAAATAAACAAGCCAGAATCGGCGGTATTAAATAACTTTTTATTAGAAAATTTATCCAAAAAGACAATTTGTACACAAATTGTCTTTTTTTGTACTATTTTCTTGATTAATTTATTGATTTTATTAAGATGTAGGCAGATTGAAAATCAGTTCTTTATTAAGAGGTATTCATATGGAAGAAATTATTTTCCCTAACCAAATCAGAATGTTTAGACGCTTAAGAGGTCGCTCTATGCAAGAATTAGCAGATCATTTGTCTGTTAGTCTTTCTGCTATTTCTAAAATTGAAAAAGGATACAGACGTGTTGACCAAGAACAATTGGTTCGTGTTGCTGAATTTTTAGATTGCCCTTTGCAAGATTTGTTTGTTAATGAGCAAAATTCGCAACAAGAAATTGTTCAAGCATGGCGTCGCGAACAAGAAAGAAGAAACAAAATTAATGAAAAAACTGGTTTAAAAGCTCTTGGAGCCGGCTTGCGTCAAATCAGAAATGAAAAGAACTTAACTCTGATTGAAGTTGCTGAAAACGCCGATATGACTTTGTCCGTATATCACCGTATTGAAATGGGACAAAGAGAAGTTTCTGATAAAGAGATGAAAAATATAGCTAAAGCTCTTTCCATGGATGTTGAAAAACTAAAAAATGAAATTAAAAACTTGGAAGAAAAAGGTTTATTAGAAGAAATTATTCAACGTAATGATGCTAAATATAAACTTCTTTCCACTCCTCGCGGTGCTATTTCTTCTTTCAACAATGCTTCTCAAGACAACCTTAAAATTTCTGTTTTGGGTGTTGCCGGTCAGGACGGAGACGTTATTGTTGACTTTGAAAATCCTTTAAGAAAAATTCAACGCCCTGTTAATCTTTATGGTAAGAAAGATGCTTATGCTATTAATTTATGCACCAGAAGATTAGGAAGTCTGTTGCCTACACGCTCTATTTTATTTGTGGATCCTCAAGAAGTTGTTAGTGTCGGAGATATTGCTCTTTATTATACATCCGATAACAACGTCAAAATCTTGAGTTTAAGGGAGGATGAAAACGGTCAGTTATATGGCTTGAGATGGAATCCTGATGAGCGTATTGAAATTGGTAATAACGATTTGAACAGAATCCATAAAGTTGTTGCAATTTACTTATAAGCAGATTTGTTAGCGAACTAAAAAAACTCTGCAAAATGCAGAGTTTTTTTTGGTTTGTCTGGTATTGTTAACCTGAAATTTACGAGATTTTTATATATTAAACTGAGCGTTGTTGTTTTTTGAGGGTAATGTCGTGGCTGAAGATACTCTTTTAACAAGAAGAAATAAAAAGGTAGCAGGGGTTGAAGACCCTATTGTTATCATTCAGCGCTTTTTAAATATCTTCAGGCAACTTCACATCCTTTCTCCTGAGCAAAAAGAAGAATTTGACAATATGATTTTGCAACAACCTCCTGAAATCAGACATATGTGCTCTGTATTGCCTGGTGGTAGTTTGTTACAAGAATATATTGATGATTTAGAATCTAAATCAGGAATTTATAACCAAGGTCAACCTCAAGAAAAAAGCAATATTTTGGCAGATGCATTATCTGATGCGTCGCCTGAGAATTCTTCACATACTCAGCCTCAGATGTCTCAAGCGAATCCACAACAAACCATCAATGTTGTGGCAGATAATTCTCAAACTCTTGAAGTGCAAAAACAAATGTTGCAGATGATGAAAATGATGCAGCAACAAATGCAGTCTCCTCAACCAAGTATTGGCAATGGGGCTCCGACCAATATTACAAATTCTATTAAATTAGATGCATCTTTTGCTCAAGATATTGCACAAGCTTTATCTGCTGCATTAGAAAAATCTGATGAAAACAGAAAGAAAGAGACTTTGCTTTTGGCTCAAACTATGACAAAAAACCAGAAAGATTTGGCAGAATCTCTCATTAACAAAATAGGCGCAACTGTTCCTCAAACAATTCCATCTTCTTCTGGAAGCGGAGAAGTTAAAGTTATTGATAATACCAGCGCTATTACAAAAGCTATTACAGAATCTCAACTTGAAATGGCTAAAATGTTTTTGCAACATAATGCCATTAATGCCAGCCAGAACAATAATGCAAATAACATTCAGATTAATAATCAACCTGTTGTCGATAATAAAAGCTTTTTAACTGAAATTATAAATGCTCAATCTCAATTGTTCAGAGAAATGGCTCAAATTCAAACCAAAGAGATTTCAGGAATTATATCAAAAGCTTTACAGGAATCTTCTCAGCTTTCAAACAAACAATTAATTCAGGCTTTGGGAGAATTTCAAAAAGAAAATCTTAACTTCTTAAAGTTGCAAGCTAAAAACTATTCTTTAGCTCCTCAAACCGTAATTATTCCTCAAGGAG
The DNA here is from genome assembly GCA_944392265.1 of uncultured Alphaproteobacteria bacterium. Taxonomy (GTDB): domain Bacteria; phylum Pseudomonadota; class Alphaproteobacteria; order RF32; family CAG-239; genus CAJLXD01. The sequence continues at coordinate 14,387 of CALXWC010000031.1, forward strand.
CAAATATTCAAGAATTTACAGCGCCTCAAGAAAGCAAGTTTGAAAAAGCTACTTCAGGAATCCAAAAAGTTTTTTCTAATATTTTGAAAAAAGCACCGGATACAAATGTATTATCAAAAGAAGAAACAACAGCTTCTTTAAATGAAGAAGCTCAAAACGACCTATCGGAAAATAATACGAACCCAAATGAGGCTTCTAAAATAGAATCCCTGTCAGATACTGAAAACTCAGCTGTCATTGAAAACAACGATTTGAAACTGAATGCAGATGTTCTGACCACTGAAGAAAAGAAAAAAAAGAAAAAAAAGAAGAAAAAGAAAAACAAATCTATTCCTTCCGAAACCTTGGTCGATGATGCAAATGCAGAGTTAATGGAGCTCTTGGATTTTGATACTCCTGAAATATCTGAAGACAAACAAACTTCAGATAATGAAGATATTATTCCTTATATAGAAGATAGCGATATTAACAACGAGCTACTTACCCCTTTAAATGAAGATGTTCATAATTTAGATGCTGAGATTATACCAGCTGAAAACTCTGGGTATTCAAACTCTAACGAAGATTTTTCAGCCCCCAATATTGATGATTTTATTATCCAAGAAGAAACACCTGAAGCAGAGGCTTTTGAACAAATGCCTTCAGAACAAGAAATTTCTTTGCCGGAAGTTAATGATACTGTTCATTTTGAATCTAATATGCAAGAACCTGAAATAGAATCAGTTTTCGATGATGACGCGAAACCTGAAGAAGAAATAATTCCTGAAGATTTAAATGAAGAATCTCAAGCTCTTGACTTAAAACCATCAAATGATGAAAATTCGGAAATCATAGAACATGAAGAAACTCCGAATATTGCAGAACAGGAAGCCACCCCTAAAGCTCCTTCAAGTCTTTTTAATAATATCTTTTCTTCATTTAATAAAGACAGTGCTCTGGAAGAACTTATTAAACCTTATTCATCAGAACAAGATGAGAATTTATCTGCTGAACTTTTGCCAGAACAAGAAAGTGAAGATAATAATCTTCTTAAAAATGTTTCTTCTACAGAAGAAAATGATAATCTCGCTCAAGATACAGAAGGTCAAGATTGGGATTGGGAATATGAAGAAGTTCCTGAAGACGAAGACGTTTCTGGTATGCAAGCTCAGCCCAGCCAAACTCAAAGTGCCGATGGTCAAGACT
>CALXWC010000032.1 GCA_944392265.1 uncultured Alphaproteobacteria bacterium
GCTTTTAGCAAATTGCTTTGTGTAACGTATTTTGACGGTCTTTCCTAAGAAGTTGTTGTTGACTCATTTGTTGTATGAAGCTATATAAAGATAAGAGAGTGTATTATTTGAGTATTAATATAAAAAATTACTATTATGGAAAAGTTATCTCAAGACAAAATGTTGCAGGTTAAAGCTGCAATGGGTGAAGCAAAAAAAACTGAGCTTTTGTTTGATGTTAAAAATGAAGTTTTATCTTCGCTAGAACTATCTGATAAGACGGAGGAAAAAAATACGGAGCAATCTGCTTCAAAAGAGTTTCGTTTTGATGTCAATTCACAAACGTTGGAAAATGAGCTCGAAGTATTAATCAGACGTCGTTTTAAATTTTCGTATGAAGAGCTAAGTTGGATAATTCAAGAAATTATTGCACATCGCTTGTCTGATAATTTGTTGTTTTATCTACTGCGCGAAGGTTATGGACGAGATTTATGGCCAGCAGACCCGATTGTGAAAGCAGTTATTGATGGAGGTCTATCTGTAACTTTTCTCTATAGTCTGTTCCACAAGCATTATAATTTTAGCGATGATGTTTTGGTTTTGATTGTTCAAGCTGCAATTGAAAAAAAGACTATGTCTGGTATGATTGAAACAATGACGCTTGAGGCTTACAATATTCCTGAATTGGCAAAAAAACTGATTGTCGAGGCTGTGATTAACGGAAATTTGAAAGAGTATTATCTTGAGCTGCTTATTGTAAATCGATATGATTTTTCGGAGCTGCTTTGTCGTGAGATTATTGTTGCAACAATTGAGGAAAAGCTTTCTCCTTCTGTGCTGCATATGATGTTGTCTAAAGGTTATGAGTTCACTCTTAGTAACTGGAAACTTATGTTTAACAGCGGCATCGATTTTATGGTCAAGGCATGCTTAAAGAAGTATTATCCGGAGCTTGAAAACATGCTGTAATTATCAAAAAAACTCTTTGCGTTTGCGAAGAGTTTTTTTTTGTTGACGAATTTTGTCTAAAGATGTATGACTTGTTTAGATACTTTATTATTAACTAAAACTATGTTGTTATGATATTTTTATTTCTTTTGTCTGTTCTTGCCTTTCAGGCTGCAGTGTTTTTTTTAAGAGTTGTGTTTGAAACGTTGCTTCATTATCAGGATGAAACTCAAACTGAAAAAGAGAGAAATCGACGCTCATTTTTCTTTAATGCATGTCTTACTTTTTATTACTTTTGCGTTTTTGTCGGAAGTATAGTCGTCTGTGCAAATGATATTGAAACTTTTGCGATATGGGCATTTGTCGTGATTGCAATTTTGGCTTTTTACGATTTTGGAAAATATTTGTATTACACTCTTCGTGCGTTGAATTTACACATCGTTGTGTTTGCTCCTGTTTATAGGCTTCGTGGAGAGTATTATGCGCATATGCAAGCCTTGGCTCCTTATGAGATTCTTTATTGTGATGGAACAAAAGACCATCAAGTTTTATTTAAGGATAAAAAAGGGATTTTATGGGAGTATCAGGGAAAAGAATATCTTGTCAGCTTATATGATTTTCCTTTCACGGAAAACTCTGTGGCTAGAGATAAGCTTGTGGATGAAAAAATCTTTTTTGCGGCAATTGAAGATAGTAAGCTTCAGCAAAGTTTGATTATGGCTGGTGGACGAAAGATGGTATCCGGAACTTATTATGTTCAAGTAAATCCTGAACTCTTTAACGACCCAGTGTTTAGTGTGTATGTTGATGAAACGGGAGAAAATTTTGATTGGTACCAGAATGATGAACGTGAGCCACGAGCATTGGTACGTTCAATAGAGTGAAAGCTAAAAAAGTTCTGAATGAAAATTCAGAACTTTTTTGTTGACGAATTTTGTCTAAAGATGTATGCCTAATTTAGATACTTTATTATTAACTTAAAACTATGTTGTTATGGTATTTTTATTTCTTTTGTCTGTTCTTGCCTTTCAGTTTGCAGTGTTTTTTTTCAGATTTGGGCTTGAACTGTTGCTTCATTATTATGATGAAACCCCAATAGAAAAAAAGAGAAAAAGACGCTCATTTTTCTTTAATGCGTGTCTTACTTTTTATTACTTTTGTGTTTTTATCGGAAGCATCGTTGTCTGTGTAAAGTGTGCAAATGATATTGAAACTTTTGCGATATGGGCATTTATCGTGATTGCAATTTTGGCTTTTTACGATTTGGGAAAATATTTGTATTACACTCTTCGTGCGTTGAATTTACACATCGTTGTGTTTGCTCCTGTTTATAGGCTTCGTGGAGAGTATTATGCGCATATGCAAGCCTTGGCTCCTTATGAGATTCTTTATTGTGATGGAACAAAAGACCATCAAGTTTTATTTAAGGATAAAAAAGGGATTTTATGGGAGTATCAGGGAAAAGAATATCTTGTCAGCTTATATGATTTTCCTTTCACGGAAAACTCTGTGGCAAGAGATAAGCTTGTGGATGAAGAAATCTTTTGGAATGCATTTAAAGATGATAAACTTCAGAAAAGCTTGATTATGGCCGGTGGACGAAAGATGGAATCAGGAACTTATTATGTTCAGAAAAATCCTGAGTTCTTTAATGATCCAATGACTAGTTTGTATATTGATAAAACGCTAGAAAATTATGATTGCTACCGGCATAAGGAACGTGAGCCACGAGCATTGGTACGTTTAATAGAGTGAAAGCTAAAAAAGTTCTGAATGAAAATTCAGAACTTTTTTTGTTGACGAATTTTGTCTAAAATGATATATTCCTTTCTGATAAAAGAATTACTAATTTAATATTATATTTATGGATAGAACATTTTTTTGTATGGGGCTGATGTTGGTTATCATAGTCCTTTTTAGATTTTTTATTGAATCTTTTATTAACCCCGCATTTGAAAAACGTGAGCGAATAACATTAGAATACAAAGCCTTCGTATCCTTTTTTTATTTTGGTTTTTCGTTGGCATTTGCTCTTTTGAATCTTTGGCTTGAAGATGATTCAAAAAGATTAGAAGTTTTGCTTGTCTTATCATCTGTGGGATTTGGATGGTATTTTAGCCAAATTTTGTGCATGTATGGAGGGCAGGCAATAATATTTCGTCCTTTTTATTGGTTGCGAGGTGTTTGTTTTGCAAGTATAGGCGCAACCGTTCCTTATAAAATTCTTTATAAAAACGGAACTAAAAGTAATAAGGTTTTGTTTAAAAGAAAAAAAGGAATTTTATGGGAATATGAAGGTAGAGAATATCTTGTTAGCTTATATGATGCTCATTATACTGCGTATAAGTCTCCGAGTATCAAAGAAAGCTTCTTTTTAGCTGCTATAAAAGACAAAGAACTCCAGAAAACACTAAAAATGGCAGGAGGTCGTGCAATTGTTAACGGGCGTTATTATTGCTCAGGATCTCCCTCTATTGTTGAAAGTGGCGGCATCGGAATGCATATTAATGGGCGAGGAGAGGCAATTGACTGGTATCAATATTGTGAGCAATTGCCATATGCAATGGTTCGCTCTATTCGATAAAATCAAAAAGACTTGATAATTGAATTAATAACATTAAAAAATTATATTTATGGAATTTTCACTTTATTTTATCGTTATAGCGATTATGGTAATCGTTTTTTGTAGATGTATATTGGAAATGGGATTAAATCCAATAGAATCAAAAAAAGTAATTAATACCCGTTCATATAATTTGAATGTGGGCTTTTTTTATTTAGTCTTTTTTCTAATAATGATATGTGGGTATTGTATAAAGCCGGATAAAGTTGGTCTTTTGGGAATTTTGGTTACAGGAGGACTTACCTTTTTAGGCTTTTTCTACTATCTTGTTAGAGCATCGTCTTGTAAGGAATAGTATGGATGCTTTTGAAAAAAAGAGTTTGGATATTTTCCAAGCTCTTTTTTTGTTGCAATTTTATTTTTTATCTTTATGATAATAATTGTTCCGGTCGTCCGAAGGGCTTATGGACGAGGGGCGCAAAAATAAACTGAGCCGGTTTAAGAATAGATAAAGTTACCTTGCTGCAAATGTAATGCAGAGGGGAAACTATAAAAAATAAATCTTTCTGATGTCGGCTCCTTAATAAGGAGTTTTTTTATGTCTGAATATAAATATCAACATGGTTTAAGCATTATGCGCGCGCAGCCTTTTCACATTGGTCATGCACGTTTGATTGACCGCATGCTTAAAGAATGTGCACAAGTAACCATTATCTTGGGGTCTATTCAAGAACAGGGTACGGAGCGCAACCCGCTTAACTACACCACGCGTAAAAAGATGATTCAAAATGTCTATCGTAATTCTCCCGACTATCCGCGCTTAAAAATCATTGGTTTGTTTGACATCAATAATCCGGCGGAATGGGCAGAATATGTTTTAGACTTTATGAACGAAAGCTTGCCACAACTCGGACGTCCCGATGTTTATTATGCCGGTAGTTCTTATGATGCGCATTGGTTCAAAGAAGCTTTTCAAAATATTGAATATGTTGACCGCACGTCTGAGGATTTTCCGTTTGTTACCGGAACGATGGTTCGCGATATGATTAAGTTTGGCGATAAACGCTGGAAAAACTTTATTCATCCGGAAAATTACCAGTTGATTGAAGATCATTTCTACAAAAGAAAAGCAATTCTCTAAATTTTTATTTATCGACCTTGGTCTTCCGCAGGGCTTATGGGAGAGAGGTCGCTTGATTAACCTGATAAGCCTAAGGAGTATAATAAATGAACGAGCGTACTTTAGTTCGCATAGATTTTCAGAACGATTTTGTTGCCGAAAACGGTAACCTCACCATTAATAATCCTGAGTTGATTGCAAGACATCAACAATTTAATCAATCTTTGCAAAAAGGAATGTTCACGCAAATTATTGATGCGGCGGACACGCATTTTGCCGAGACTTATTCCGAAACCAAGGAAGCACAATCTTTTCCGCCTCATACCATTTACGGTACTTGGGGGTGGCAAAAGGCTGCTGAATTTAAGGACAATATTCCTGTTATAAATCTCTATAAATCAACCACCAATTTGTGGAACGAAGAAAAGACTTATGCCTTATTGCAACAAGATTGGAAAGGCAAAGAAGTTTATCTTTGCGGCGTGCTTTCCGATATTTGTGTGAAGCAAGCAATGAACGGATTTTTGAGCCGAGGTGCTAAGGTCACAGTCTTAGAAGATTTGTGCATGGGAGCAAACCAACAAATGCCCGAAATCATCCAGCAACCGGCTTATCAAAAAGCGGTTGAAAAAGGGTATCTCAAGATGATGACTTCAAAGCAATTTTTTCGCATGGCTTTGAATGAGAAAAAATGTCAGTTCAATTTGGTTAAAGGTGCAAGGGAGATTTAAGATGAGAGAAAATTTGATTAATGAAGGCAGTTTATTTTGGTGCGATTTTTATCATTTGACCATGAGCGGCGGTTGGTTTGCAGCCGGTAAGCAAAACGAACATAAAACCTCAGAGGCTTTTTTCAGAAAAATGCCCAAAGATTGCGGTTATATCGTTTCTGCCGGATTAGGTGAGTTTCTTGAGTGGATTGAAAATTGGCAAGTGACCGATAAAGATATTGCTTATTTGGCTGCGCAAAAAAACAGTAATGGTGAGCCGCTTTTTTCTAAAGATTTTTTAACTGCACTCAGAAGCCAAAAATTGCAAGTTGATGTGAAAGCCGTGCCGGAAGGAGAACTCGTTTTTGCCGGAGAACCGCTTTATAGTATCAGTGGGCCAAACTGGCAGGTAGAATTGGTTGAAGCGGCGTTGTTAAATATTCTTAACTCACAAAATACAGTAGCAACCAAAGCAGCCCGTGCAGTTTATGCAGCACAATCTGACGGCATCAAAAGACCGGTGATGGAGTTTGGTTTGCGTCGAGCCATGGAGCAGGGTGGTCTTTCGCCGACGCGTGCGGCATTTGTCGGTGGTTGCGTGGCAACATCTAATGTGGCAGCAGCGCAGACTTATCATATTCCGCCGGTCGGAACAATGGCTCATTCTTGGATTATGTCTTTTGAAAATGAGGTTGATGCCTTCAAAACCTATTTGCAAACTTATCCCTATGATGGCATTTTGCTTCCTGATACTTATGAAACCAGACAAGGTATTTTGAACGCGATTAAAGCAAGTGAAGAAACCAAAATTCCGCTCAAAGGTATTCGTCTTGATTCCGGTGATTTGGCTTATTGGAGCAAACAAGCGCGTAAACTTTTGGATGATGCCGGAATGAAGCAAACCAAAATCATTACCTCAAATGATTTGGATGAATATATTATTGAAGACTTAATCAAAGTGCAAAAAGCGCCGATTGATAGCTTTGCGCTTGGCACCAAGTTGGTGCGTGCCGATGATATGCCGGCGCTGGGTTGCGTTTATAAAACCAAAAATTATGAAGGTACAGATAAAATCAAAGTAGCGGGAGATAAAACCACCATCCCTGGCAAAACCAATGTTATTCGCTTGCTTCAAGACGGAAAATATAACGGTGATGTGGTTGTTTCTCAAGATGAAGATTATTTGCAAAACGGTATCTTAGTTAAGCCTTTGGTATCTTATCATTTGCAAGATAAAACCCAAGCACCGCGACGTTTTGAAGTGGGAACGCAAGCGCAATTATTGTTGCAAGATGTGGTACGAAATGGTAAGGTAGATGAAAAGCACAAAAATCGTCCGCTTACCGAAATTCAGCAAGCCACAATGCGCAATTTGCAGGCCTTGCCGGAAGAATATAAACGTTTACGCAATCCGCATCGTTACGGTGTGGGTATGAATGCACCACTTTATCAAAAGCAACAAGCTTTGATTCAACATTATCAAAATCAATTTGGGAGATAAGACTATGGAAAAGATTTGGAACAAACTCGTTTTAGGTTTGCAAGACTATTGTCAGCGTTACGGCTTCAAAAAAGTGATTTTGGGTTTGTCGGGTGGTATGGATTCTGCTTTGGTTTCGGTGCTGGCTTGTGATGCTTTGGGCAAAGAAAATGTAACTTGTTTGATGATGAAAACCAAACACACCTCGGATTTAAGCTTGCAAATTGCACAAAAACTTGCCGATTTGAATGGATTTTCTTATCAGATTTTGAATATTGAACCGATTATTGAAGCGCAAAAACAATTCTTTACTCAGGCTTTTGGTGAAGAGCCGAAAAATTTGGTTATGGAAAATTTGCAAGCGCGTGAACGAGGCAAAATTTTGATGGCTTATTCTAACCAGAATGGCGCCTTGGTTTTGGCTTGCGGTAATAAGTCCGAAGCGGCGATGGGATATTGCACGCTTTATGGTGATGTCTGCGGCGGTTTGTTGCCGATTGGTGATTTATACAAAACTACGATTTTTGATTTGGCGCGCTGGTGCAATCAGCAAGGTTGTGTTATCCCTGAAGAAGTGATTAATCGTGCACCTTCTGCCGAACTCAGCGACGGGCAAAAAGATGAAGATTCTTTGCCGCCGTATTCCGTTTTGGATGCCATTTTGCGTTTGTATCTTAATGAGCAGAAAACAGAAGGGGAGATTGTAGCACTGGGGCATGATGAAAAAACTGTTGCATGGGTGATTAAGCAATATCACAAAATGGCATTTAAACGCAAGCAAATGCCCGAGATTTTGAAAATCTGATTTTATCATCTCAATTTTTAAGCCGCTCTGAAACAAAAGCGGCTTTTTTTGTGTTGACAAGGTTATGAGTTTTGAATAGCCTATTGAAGCAAAATTTATTATTAACCTAAAAATGACTATTATGGAACAATCACATTTAGAACGAAAAATTCAGACAAAATTGGCACGTATGTTTTCTTCTTTGGAACATGATTTGGATATTGAATTTCCGGAAAAATTTAAAATTAGATTTTCAGATAGTTTGTGCCAAGAAGCTGAAAATTTGTTTGTGAAAAAAACTGATGGTAAATAAGCATGTGCAGGACTGTCAGGTGTTTAGAAAAAAGTGTCTCTTCATGATAAAAGAGATGCTTTTTTTTTGTTTACATCAAAATCAAATTGTGCTATGGCTGTAAGGAAATTTGAATTATTAATTAAAAAAAACATACAATTATGGGAAAAATCAGAGAATTAATTGATCGGATATTCTTGTTTTTCGATCATGATCTTGAAGTTTCTCGTTGGCTTAAAAGTCATGGCGGAAAGCCAATTGAGAAAATTGTTGCTTCTATGAGTGAGGCAGAACTTAAGCAAGCTGAAGATTTCTTTATGCATCGTCCAATTCATACGGACGTTGATTATTCTTCGTGCTCATATTGGGAAAGTCAAGATTCTCGAGTTGAGAAGTGTTTGCATGTAATTCAAAGAAAGTTAGAGGAAATATCAGGTGCTTCTAAAAGAGCTACTTGATGCTTAATTAAAAGCATTTTACCAGTGCGGTAAAATGCTTTTTTTGTTGACTTGATTTTTTATATTTATATAGTTTTCTCAGCATCTTATTATTAATTAAAATTATTGTTATGGAAAAGTCTCAATTGCCTTCAGATGGGCAGAAAAAAAAGTCAAACTTTGTTAGTAAGGTGGAAGATAAGCTTAAACTTAAATTTCCTAAAAACGTTAAGGAACAAATTAAAAGTAATTTGCGTCAAGGGTTAGGTGATTTGATGATTAAGGAAGGTCCTCTTCATCAGTGCAAAAAAGATGACGAAAATGAAGATTTTTTAGATGAAGAAAGTAAGCTTGAGGTGAAGGTTAATGAAATCATTTGCGATATTACCGGATCTGATATGGTTGATTTGAATGAAGCTTTAATCCTCAGAGACCAACTTAAATTTGATTCCCTTGATTTTATGGAATTTCAGATTAAATGTCAGGATGTTTTGGGAATTGATATTAATGGTCAAGATTTGGAAAAGACAAAAACACTTGGAGATGTTTATGATCTTTGTGCAAACAAATTAGGATTGTAACAGCTAAACAAAAGCATTTCACTTTGAAAAAAAGTGAGATGCTTTTTTATTGACTCATGATGTTTATTTTAGTAGCTTAAAAACAATAGAATTTATTATTAATAAAAATTACAATTATGAAAAATTTCTTTTTTAAATTTAAGTTTTCAATTCTGGCTCTGATTGTATTGATTTTGGTGAGCTATATCTTTTTCCCGTATTTGTTTTCAAATAAACAGTGGGTTGTGAAAGAAGAGCTTGTGGTTAAGAACATTGACTGGAAAACAGAATTGATTGGTACGGCGAATGATTATCCCGATACCAAAATTATTTATTGCTTCTATGGAGAAGACGGAAAAGCTAAAGAAGTTGTTTATCCGCTGGATGTTTTGGACGGTTCATCTATTGAACAGTATGAGTTGGTGTATTTGTATGCGCTTAAGGATGACGTAGCTTGTCTTAGTCATAGCTCACAGATTAAAGATTACAGCGCTCGTTGGAATTATTACTGGTGTTGTGATTTTTCTCCGGTTAAAACAACTATAGTTTTTCTTCTTATGGTCGTCTTTTTAGCATCGGTTGTTGCTGTTGTTTCAAAGGACCAGGACTTTTATGAATGATCTTAAAAGCATTTCACTTTTTAGTGAGATGCTTTTTTATTGACTCTTTACCAGCGCTGGTTTAAATTAAAGATAATTCAAGTGATTATTAACTTTAAAATATTATTTTATGAAAAAATCTCAATTGCAAGAAAAAGTGCAAAAACATATTGATGAATTGTTTTTGAACTTATCGCAAAATTTAGGTATTGATGTTTCCGAAAATGTGAAAAAGCGTTTTTACCAAAGTCTGTATAATGAGGCAGTAGCTTCAATTCAAAAGCAATTGCGCGAGAGTGTTATGAAAGAAACGGAAAATATGTTTTTTTGCTTGGAAACAGATTTGAACGTCTCTTTTAAGGAACAAACCAAAAAAGATTTGTTGGCAACTCTGTTGGTCGAGGTCTTAGAGGCTGAAGAAAGCAATTCAAGTGAATGCGAGGCAAAAAAGGTTGATGTTAACGAAGATGCTTCCAATGAACAAGAGTTGCAACAGGTCGCTCCTCAAGAAGTTGCTCCCGTTGCGGAAGAAGCTGAGGTAGAAAAGACTGATACTGCGGAAAAGGCTGCAACTGAAGAAGGGGAAAACCAAGCCGCGTTGCAAAAAGGTGAAATGGTTGCAAAGAAATCTCAGCCTAAAAAGTATTGGACAGAACAATGTGATGATTCTGATATTATCAATAGAGTGAATAAGATAATAAGAGATAAATTTGATTTTTCTGATTCATTAACAAGGGATTCCAATTTCCGTAATGATTTAGGTGCTGATAGTATCGAGAATGTAGAGATTATTATGGAATTTGAAAAAGAATTTGGCATCTCTCTTCCTGATGATATAGCCTTAGGTGTTCCAACCGTTGGCGATGCTTATGATGCCGTTTGGTATTTCTTAAAGAAAAAAAATCATCGTTGAGATAAAAAAAAGCATTTCACTTTTTAGTGAGATGCTTTTTTTGTGCCTTTTTAGATTCTTAAAAATTGGTTAACCCATTGAATCGATTCCATAAATTTTTGATTTTTCAACAAAAAATAGACTCGAATTTAAAAATTTTGTCAACCTGACTCAAAAAGAGTCTGGATAAGGATTTAAGCCTTTAAAAAAATGCAAAAATATGCAATTTTTTGCTTGCAAATTAGACTCAATTATGTTACAAAGCCCTTGCAATCGAGGATAAGTGTCCGAATCACTCCCGAAATTGCGATATAAACCATAACACAAGTTGTTGATTTTCAATGATTTGTCGAGTTTAACATTTTAGATGGTAAGATTTTACTCATCTAAATTTTTATGATTAAAATTTTACTGTCTAGTTATAGGAATAAAATTTAAAATGATGGAAACACAAAATATCAGAATTCGCCTCAAGGCTTTTGACCATCGCTTGCTCGACCTTTCTACTAAAGAAATCGTGCACACAGCCAAAAGAACAGGGGCAAATGTTAGAGGACCTATTCCTCTTCCTACTCAAATTGAGAAGTTTACTGTAAATATGTCTCCGCACGTAGATAAAAAATCTCGTGAACAATTCGAGATCAGAACTCACAAAAGACTTCTTGATATCGTAGATCCTACACCGCAAACAGTTGATGCTTTGATGAAGCTTGATTTGGCTGCCGGTGTTAATGTAGAAATCAAATTGTAATTAATTTAATGTTGGCGGTTTACTTAGATAGGCTGTCAACCAATTAGAAAAGGAAAAAATAATAATGCGTACGGGTCTGATCGCAAAAAAGCTTGGAATGTCTCGCATTTTTGGTGCTGATGGTACTCATACCCCAGTTACAGTTTTAGCAGTTGACAACTTGCAAGTTGTTGATGTTAAGACTCAAGAAAGAGACGGATATACAGCTGTTCAACTCGGAACAGGTGCTGTTAAAGCTAAAAACGTATCCAAACCTCTTAAAGGACATTTTGCCAAAGCTAATGTTGAACCGAAAAAGAAGCTTGCTGAATTCAGGGTTTCTGAAGATTGCTTGCTCCCTGTCGGTAGCGAATTATCTGTAGAACACTTTGTTGTTGGTCAATATGTTGATGTTTGCTCAACTTCAAAAGGTAAAGGTTTTGCCGGTGTTATGAAACGTCATAACTTTGCTGGTTTGGAAGCAACACACGGTGTATCTATTTCTCACCGTTCTCATGGTTCTACAGGACAAAGACAAGATCCAGGTAAGGTATTCAAAGGTAAGAAAATGGCTGGTCACATGGGTGATGAACGTGTTACCGTTCAAAACTTGAAGGTTGCCGCTATTGATGCCAACAGAGGTCTTATCATGGTTAAAGGTGCTGTTCCGGGTGGTGAAAACGCTTGGGTATATGTTACCGATGCTGTGAAGAAAGCTGCTGCTTCTAACTTGCCAATGCCTGCCGGTTTGAAGAAAGTTGATGAACCTGTTGCAGCTAAAGCTGAAGAAACTTCAGCTGAGAATGCATAATG
>CALXWC010000033.1 GCA_944392265.1 uncultured Alphaproteobacteria bacterium
TTGGAAGATTTGGGTAAAGGCTTGCGTTCTCAAGTTGGTACCATGTATTCTACCAAAGTTAAAGGTCCGAGATATTTGGAAATGGCCGAAGGTTATGTTTTGAACGTTGGTGTTGATGCCAATAACGAAATCATCGGTTATAAATTTGTTCACTTAGGTAAGATGATGGAAGCAATCAAAAACGGAACCGATCCGAAAACCGCTTTTGAAAACAATATCAAAACCTATGGTCGTTTTGATGAAGCCGTCAAAGTTATTGACCCAAGAAAGGAGTAAGCCATGTTATTTGAAGGATATGATAGAAGAATTGAAAAAATTACTCCGGTTTTGGCAAAATATGGTTTTTCTAAAATTGAAGAAACCAGAGATTTTTGCTTGAGCAAAGGTATTGATGTTGAAAAATTGGTTAAAGGTATTCAACCGATTGCATTTGAAAATGCCGTTTGGGCTTATACTTTGGGTTGCGCTATTGCTTTGAAAGAAAATGTTAAAAATGCTTCCGAAGCTGCTGAAAAAATCGGTATTGGTTTGCAAGCATTTTGCGTTCCGGGTTCTGTTGCTGACCAAAGAGCCGTTGGCTTGGGTCATGGTAACTTGGCCGCTATGTTGTTAAGAGAAGAAACAAAATGTTTCTGCTTCTTGGCCGGTCACGAATCTTTTGCCGCAGCTGAAGGTGCTATCGGTATTGCTCGTTCTGCCAACAAGGTTAGAAAAGAACCTTTGAGAGTTATCTTGAACGGTTTGGGTAAAGATGCTGCTTACATCATTTCACGTATCAATGGCTTTACATTTGTTGAAACAGAATATGATTACAGCACAGGCAACTTGAAAATTGTTGAAGAAAAAGCTTTTTCAAATGGAGATAAAGCCAAAGTAAAATGCTATGGTGCCGATGATGTATCTGAAGGCGTTGCCATTATGATTAAAGAAGGTGTTGACGTTTCCATTACTGGTAACTCCACCAACCCAACTCGTTTCCAACATCCGGTTGCCGGCACATACAAAAAATGGGCTGTTGAACACGACAAGAAATATTTCTCTGTTGCTTCCGGTGGTGGTACAGGTCGTACTTTGCACCCAGATAACGTTGCTGCAGGTCCTGCTTCTTACGGTATGACAGATACCATGGGCAGAATGCACAGTGATGCTCAATTTGCCGGTTCTTCATCTGTTCCGGCTCACGTTGAGATGATGGGCTTAATCGGTATGGGTAACAATCCGATGGTTGGTGCAACGGTTGCTGTTGCCGTTGCTATTGAGGAAAGTCTCAAAAAGTAATTAACAGTATTACAATAGTACTCCTAATAAAAAGAGAGACCGTTCAGGCCTCTCTTTTTTATTGTTTATTGTCAAAATCAATCCCACGGGTGACGATGCCAATCATAATGCCTAGCAGCAAATAGCTCGTGAGACATTCAAAAGAAACCAACACTCGTGCAATTAGTGTTTGTGGGGTGATGTCGCCATAGCCAACCGTTGTCATGGTGATGACTGTAAAATAAAAGGCATCAATCACATGTGACGGACCATCTCCAAAAGCAAAAGCTTGTGGTATGTTATTATAGATATGCAAGCTGTTAATGGATAGATTAATCACAGTAAAAGTGATGACAAGGTTAATAAAGAAACTGAAAAAATCACCGATAACGCTTGGGGTGGCATAGGTGTTTGGAGATAAAATCTTTTTGAGCTCGCCAATAAAGTCTTTAATATTCATTATGGCCAAAAAGATAATGAATATACTTATTATGTAAGTGTAAATAGGAGCAAAAGAAATGTAAATCGCCATAAATCCGGATAAAAAAGCTACAATAAACAGGCATTTTTTATCATCACTGTAATAGCGCTTGGTGTATTTTAATTTGGCTAAATTTCGATTTAAAAAAAGGAACAACAATCCGATAATTAATCCGCTAATACAAGGCAATAACCAATAAAGTATAATGTCAGAACTTAAGTTTAATTTGGTTAGCATTTGCGGATGTAAGGAGAGTAAACAAAGGCTGGCAAAAAAGCATAAGTTAAAATCTCTGATAAAAATTTTTTTTAAGCGTTCGATTGAAATATTAAACATGATAAGACCCAAACTAAGTTATTTTGTACTTAGTTTAATATAATAATCGTTATCTTTTTCTTATCAAGAAGGTATAAAATTTTTATTTGCTTTTTTTATTTTTTATAGCAAAAAACAAAACAAAAATGACTTTTCCGGTTTTTTCCTGAAAGCGTTTTTTAGCTTTGTATTTTTGCTTATAAATTTTTGTTTGCGGGTTGTTTTGAGCCTTTGCCAAAATTTCTTGCTTGTGGCGTTCATAATATGCTTTTGAATTTTGTTTGCGGTTTTCAGAGGCGTTATAAGCTATTTGTTTGAGCTTTAGGGCTTCTTTATCAAGCGATTGTCTATACGCTTCTCGTTTAAGTGCAATTTCTTCTTTATGCTCTTCTCTGTATTTTTTATTTCTTTGGCGATTTTTTATTTTTTGTTGCAGTTTTTCAAAATCAGTTAATTTTTTTTCTTTTTGCTTGAGATTAGAGCGCAAAATTGATTCCGGGTGAGCCTTGCGGTATTCTTGCATTCTTAAGCGAGCTTTTTCATTGCGCAGGGCTTTGGCTTCTTCTGTTAATTTGGCTTTTTGGCGTGCTTGAGCATCCTTGAAAGATTGCGGGTTTTTAGCTTTTTGGTTTTGATAACGTAAACGATTATAGTTTTCTTTGATAAAGGCGAGTTTTTCTTTGCCGCTTTCTTGATAAATTTCAAGTTTTAATAAGGGCGGAATGCTTAGCTCATAACTTCCTCTTTGCTGAGAGGCTTGATAATTTAGCTTATGCATGCTTTGCGGAAAGAAGGCTAATTCATAATCTTTGAATTTTAGTTTGACTGGCAAAATTTGGTAAAACGCTTCTTCTGCTTGAGATGATAGGTAAGCTCTGCCTTGAAATATGTGATATACATTGTCTTGAGTTAAAAAGCGGTGCAATTTATTTTGGTGCATAAAAGTATTGATATCCTGAAAAGTTTCAGGTATACCTCCCGCCCAAGCGCAAAATAAATCAGCTAAACTGTCTAATTGATTTTTTTCAAATTTTTTCATTTTTTTCCTTTGCCGTTTCCTTTTAGCTTATTTTTTTTTAAAGTAAATAGTTTTTTAATATTCATTTTTTATATTTATTTATAAACAATATAGAAGGTTGTTCAATGAGTGGTTTGTCTATAGCTGTTGCAAAAGGTTGGCGAGAAGATTTTCTTCCCGAACAGAATTGGTTGCGCCTTTTGGAACAAAAAAGTTCGACAATATGTTTTCCATTTCCGCTATATAGACTTTTAATGCAAGATGAAGATGCATTTAAGAATGAATTGTTTGCATCTTTTGATAACCTTTTTATGCAGTCTGCTTCTTATCCGAATGTGTTTTTTATACCATATCAGAATTATGCCGTAAACGAGGCGGAATGTTTGGATAAAATTGCCGCTTTTATTAAAGAATATTATGCCGAAAAAGAATTGTCTTTGTTTAAGATAATTGTGGTCGGTAGCTCTTATTATGAATATAAAAATGTTGATTTCATAGACTTTACTTGGCATCACTTAACCGAGCAGGAAGAAGCATTGCGTGCGGAAAATAAAGCGTTATTGAAAAAATCTTCTCTTTCATTGAGCTTGGCAGAAAATTTGAGTATGGATGAATGCTTGCGTGCTGCGCAAGAATTTGATGCCGCAGGATTTCAGCAATGGAAAAATATTAAGCAAAAAAGAAACGCTTTATTTGTTTTGGGTGAGGTGACGGATAATTATCAAATTAAGTTTGATGTGGCGGATGCTTTGCGCATGGCTGATCGAGCTATTGATTTTATGGATAAGGGATTTAGCGTTATTTTTATTAACAAAAAAGACACTCCAGATGATGTGACAGATTTTGTTTGTGACTTTTGCCAAAGAAATAATATGTCGTTTTTTAATCAAAAATTATCATATCGGGGAAAATTTGCTGATTTGTTTGAACGCGAAAAAGATAAAAACAAAAACATTTATAAAGCCTTGCTGGCACTGTTAAAAGACGGTGGTGTTTATGTGGGCACAAAAGGAGATTTTTCTTACCTGACCGATGCGGCTAATTTTGGCATCAGAACAGGTGTCTATGCCATGCAAAATATTGAGGACAAGAGGTTCGATTGCCAGAGGCTGTATGATATTGCTTTGCAAAAAAATTATGTCTTTGATATGTTTGATGATAAAATTTTTAATCATAAATTCAAAACAGAAGCGGTGGTTTTAGACCAAATGCCTCGTCTAAAATAAGCCGATTCGAAAATTTTTCTTAATAAAAGATGAATTAAATTAAAAAATCTTGATTTTTTTATTTATCTTATTGAATTTACTTTCTTTTTTTGATGCTGAAAAATCGCTAATTTTGTCCATTTTTTTTAAGGGCATTTGACTCGCCCTTAAAAATATGGTATAACTTTTTTTGTTAATTAATTAGTATGTGTACCGCTTCGGCGGTTTTTTCTATACCGCTTCGGCGGAATTATTATTTTTTTTGTCTACTGCTTCGGCGGTATTGAGACATAAGCATTTTCATAATTTTTGAGCAGAAGATTAAAGACTTAACTGCTCTTAGAGAAATAGCTTAAGAAAATAATAAATTGGAACTATGACATTGATTTATCGGGTAGTTGCTTTATAGCCCCACAGCTGAAGAACAGTAGGTTGTGACTTAAAATTAAATCAATCCCTCGAGGAAAAATTTATGAAGATATTAAGTGAAAGCTCTAAGGGGTGTAAACTCCGAAATTATGGGAAATAAACAAAACAGCAACATTACAGTAGTTAGTAATCTGATTTTCTGTGGCCTCGTGTCCGGATATCAAGGTGAGAATAATACTGCCACCCCAGAAAATGCGGCTGAAGCTGTTTCTACAGCTCTTGGTCGTGAGGTGCTTCCCGGTGTTTGTGTTTATCACACAGACTGGGGATGTCCGAAAGGTGGAGAACCGGTTGGTGCATATCGCGCGTTTGGTCCGGCTGCTG
The DNA here is from genome assembly GCA_944392265.1 of uncultured Alphaproteobacteria bacterium. Taxonomy (GTDB): domain Bacteria; phylum Pseudomonadota; class Alphaproteobacteria; order RF32; family CAG-239; genus CAJLXD01. The sequence goes on from CALXWC010000033.1 coordinate 5,030, forward strand.
AAATCCTTGCAGAGGCTGAAAAGCTTCGTAAGGAATTGAAGCAGACAACACTGAGTGTTGGTCTCCCAGGGGTAGGTCAGACTACTGTAGGCTTTGAAGCCGTAGCACATATGCCTCTTCTTGAGGTTGGTGCTAAATGGCAGGAAGCCGCTGCGCGTTATTTCGCAGAGCTAGGCACTTATGTGTCCTGCGGAATGGCGCAAGATGGAAATGACATTGTCATTTCAGCGGAGGCAAATCCAGCCTTCGTTCAGGATTTGGATGCCTGGAAAAGAATAGTTGAAAATATCTGTGCCAAAATTGGTGCGGAGAATCTGACCTTTAATGAGGTTGGTTTCAACTATCTGAAAGATGCAGAATAATTCTGTATCAGGATAGAGTTAAGGAGAGGGAGCGTTTGCTCTCTCTTTCTTTCTCAAACAGGTGAATTTGCTGATACCTGTCCAGAAACTCAGCAAAATATTATTATGGGTTAAAAATAAATCCTCCAAACCAGCCCTATAATTGGTGCGGAGGTAATAGATATGAGTAAAAATTGTCCATACTGCGGCCGTGAGCTAGCTTGCATAGGTGGGTATTATTATCCCATTTATGAAGAGTGCGCATGTGAACGTCGCGCTCGTGAAGAAGCTAACCGCAAAAGCGAGGAAACTTCTCGCAAGCTTGCGGCTAAGCAAGCCTCTTGTAGCCACTCATGGCAGACTCGTATCCAATCGGGTTGGGGATATGAGTATTGCCCGAAGTGCGGCGCTACGCGTCCGAGGGGTGGTGGCAGTAAATGGTACTAAGTATCTCGCCGGTACGGTTAAAAATAAAACCTAAGCCGGTGAGGAGAAAGAGGGAAGTTTTTTTCCCTCTTTTTTTGTGCCTATTTCAGATACAAAAAAACACCGAGTTTCTGTTTTTTCAGAAATTCGGTGTTTTTTTTTAATTTAATTTTTCCGCCTCATCATTGAGCGAGGGGGAATAAATTTTTGAACGAAAAACTCGTTCGACTTCTTCACAACTGATGAATTTTTCTTCATCACCAGCTACAAACTTAAAACCAGCACGCACATGATTGAAGGTAGCAATATATGCGGTGGTTTTGCAGCCACATATATTCATCATAGGTGTAAATCTGTCATTGAGGATATCAATGAAGATATTGTTATTTCCTTTGATGAGTATTGCAGCTGTTGTTTCAACTTCGGCATCTTCATTTTCAGAGACGATTAAGCCCCAAGAAAGACGCTTGACCGGAACGTTAAATCTTTTAGCGAAAAATTCCAGTCTCATGATTTGAACTGCGCGGATAGGCGCATTTTTTTTATTTTCCATAAATAATTTTTATTTAATAGGTTTTCTAGACAAAATATATAGCACAAAAAACACCTTTGTGCAAGCACTTTTTTTACTTAACAAAATATTTACAATATGCTAATATTATTATGAAAAATAATGATTTTAAAAGGTGATTTATTATGACTGAAGCGGTAGAAAATAAAATAATTATAGACGAAATTGTTACCCTTCGTTTGTTGCATAATTTGCGTTCTTCCATGCAAAAATATGCGGCCGGAAATCGTGAAAATAAAAACGTGAAATCTTTGATTGAGGCTTTTTGCTTATTTTCAGATAATAAAGATTTGCCTACGGAAATTAGAAATAAGATAGCCTCTCATGTGGCCGAGATTAAATTTAACCGTTTGGCTTATCAAAGTCTTTCTAAAAAAGAAGGAAATAAATTACAAAAAGCAGTTGATAGGTCTAAAGCTCAAAATAAATCTATCCTTTTATTGCAAAAACAAATTGCTGAAGAGCTTGAATATCAACATTCTCGCGGAAAAATGACGGATGTACCTTTAGATGCTGTTTTTGAAACTATCTGTGCCGATGAAGAATATTTTACGGTGAAGGTTTGTGGACGTGAAGAGCCTTTGAAATTTCCCGTTAAGCAAAATAAAGGAAAGCATTTTTCTTTGTTGGGGGCAAAAGCTCTTGTCGATAAAGCTTATGCTAAAAAAGGTTTTAATGAAAATTCTTATAAATTCCTGACCTCATTAGAAGATAAAAACTATGTGCTTGAAACCAACGAGGTGGAAAATGCCGGTAAAAAATATACGGCATCGCAATATAAAAGCATTTTAGGTTTGAATGCAAAAACACCTTTGACATCTGAGCATAAGGAAGAGTTAGAAACACTTAATAAACTTTCTGCCTCAGATCAGAATAATTTTATTATTGCGGTTAAGAAAAGAAAATTAGAGCTAATTAAACATAAAGAGTTTTTTGATGCGTTTAATAAAGAAGAAAATTTCTTAAAACTTTTGGCAGATAAAGAACGGTTAGGAAAGCTTTTTGAACAAGCCGGTTTGGAAAATTGTGCCGAAAAAATTCAAGATGAATTTGTTTCTGGATATATTAAGAAAAAAAATCTGGATGTTTGGAAGCGCTTTGGCAAAGATGAAGAGAATAATAGCCGTTTTTCTGATTATGATAAATTAATGAACAATATTATTTCTTCTCATGCTGATATTTTTAAAAATATATATGATTTTAACACACCTGAAGAAATGAGAAAAAATTTGGCATCGGCATTCCAAAAAATTAAGAGAATCAGCACTCCGATGTTGTCTAATGATTTGAGTGCCGAAATTTTGACCAGAGGAATTTTTAACGGAGCCGTTGCTAAAAACACAAGTAAAGATAAATTACATAAAATGAATTTGTTGTTGAATGAGTTTGGGCTTAATGTCAAATTTATTGAAAAAAAGGTGGTAAAAGTACCAAGCCAAAAAATAGAAACAGCTCAGGAACAGATGAAAATTGAGAGAGAGGCTTTTCAAAGAGATAAAAAATCGTCTCGTTGCTTGAAGCAAGAAGAACAATTTCAGAAAAGATTGAACAGTTTAGGTATTTTGGAACCCAGTGCCAGAAGTGTGCACCATTATCTGGCATTAAAATATAATGCATTTACAGATGAAGAATTAAACCAAAGCAAAAATTATGTTTATACGGCGCGTCAAAATCCATGGAATTTGGATGGACACGATTTGGTGCATGTTTATGATACGGCCGGAGAGTTCTTAATTTCTGATGAAGAAAATAAATATACCTTGATGGATTTTAATTCTGTTCGCAGAGCTTTTAATTCAGGAAAAGATTTAACAATTCAGATCCCGATATTGCAAGTTAAAGGAAGCGGAAATGAATATTCAGATTTGTTGGCTCCGTCTGCAAATTCGGAAGAATGCGCTATGTATATTTCCAGCGATAAAACGCCATGTAATTTTGTTCGTGTGCCGGATTATTGTATTGGTTCCGGTGGTGGTAACGGTGGCAAAGGCGGTAAAACTGATGAGGGCAGATAACTTATAAAAGGTAAATAAAAATCTTGATTTTGCAGGTTAACGTATTATACTTGCTGCAAAATTTAAGATTATGTTTAACTATTAAAATATTTTTTATGAACTTAAAGTATGTTACCTGTTCCGGTGCCAATGAGTATACGGATGCGGAAGCTTTATTCAATTTGTTCGCAGAGTTTCCGATGATTGAGTTCGGAATTCAAGTTTCCGGTGAAAAATGTTCTTTTGCGAGCGATCGTTATGCTTGGTTGATTGCTTTGCACAAAGCGGCAATGAGAAAAAAAATTGCTTTGCCTTTATCTTTGCATTTGAACAAAGATTGGGTGGAAAAATTTTGTGCAGGACAAGAGGTTGCAGAGTTAAATGAGTTGTTGAATTTGAAAAATGCTCAAGGAAAGCCTTTTTTCCAAAGAATACAGCTTAATTTTAAAATCGGTAGAGAAAAGCGTCCTAACATAAAAATCTTAGAAAAAACAATGTTAGGTTTTCCTTCTTTGCGCTTTATTTTATCTTACAATCAAAAAAATGCAGTTCTTATTGAAAAACTATATCAACGGAAAAAAGTTGTTTTTGATTGCTTGTATGATGAATCTTGGGGCGAGGGTGTTTTACCAAAACAAAGAATGGCTCCGGTTTTTTGTGATGTTTTGCAAGGATATGCCGGTGGTTTGTCACCTGAAAATGTGACGCAAGAGCTGGATGAAATTGCTTCAAAATTGCCTTGTGATGCTCAATTTTATATTGATGCAGAAGGCAAGATAAAGGGAAATGACGGGCATTTTTCTTTTGCAAATGCACATGATTTTGTTGAAAATGCTTATCTTTGGGGAAAACAGAATTCTTGCTTATAAAGTAAAAAAAGGTATTCAATTTTTTTTGAATACCTTTTTTCTTTTGCCTTTCTTTCCCATTAGCAGAAAATTAAGCGGAACGGCCACAAACACAAAGATGACTAAAGTTACCGCCAAAATGACAATATAACTAAAATCATTGGTTTGTATATAAGTTGTCAATAAAATCATTGAACTTATGGCAACTCCGAATTTTAAAAGATTATAAAAATATTTTCCCTTTTCCATAGACATAAAAATATTCAGCACAAAATTATATATTGATTGCATGAAGATATATCAAAGAGCTGATTTTGACAATGAGTTATTTCTTGAAAATATGAAAATTTGTGTTAAAAAGAAGTTGATTTGATATTTTTATGTTTATTAAATTTTTAAAGTTATGGATAAAATTACTGGTAAAATCGTCAAAATGATTTCTCCTTTTTCCTTATCGGGACAAGAGCTTTTTATCGGAACGGAAAAAGAGTTTACCTTTCTTGGGATGTTAATCAAGCCGGATGAAACAATTCCTGAAAAATATAAAGAATTTTTAGTCGGAGAATATTTGCTTGTCGGCATAGTTATATCTTCTAAAAACTTTGCCAGAGATGCTTATCTTGCTTTGCGTATTCAAATGTGTGAGGTGGAAGATGAGATTTCTGTTTTTCCAAGTGATATTAATTTTCCAATAGTGAAGAAATTTCTTCAAATCGGAAATTTGTGGAATGTAACGCGTCCGTTCATTGATAAAATTGTTTAAGTTATGGAACTGCTAATAGTTTGTAGTGCAGTTGTCTTGTTCTTTGTGCTTATTATGTTTAAGAAGGACAAGAAAAAATAATGAGACATTGAGAAAACAATTTTAAGATTGAAACCTTATAAAAGCGGTAGTTTACAAAACTACCGCTTTTTTTATCTTAGAATTCGATTGTTTTTTTCTTTAATAAGGTTATAGTTTTAACAAATTAAATTATTATGTTTTACAGATAAATTCAAATAATTATGAATGCTAAATTTTCTTTGCTTATTGAGGAAGTGTTTTATCAATATGGTATTTTTGTAAAAGGAAAAGTGCAAAGCGGGAGTATCAAAACAGGTGATAAACTTAAAGTGATTTCCCAAAATGCAGAAATGGAAAACCTTTGTGCTTCTTTGGAGATGTATGTTCAGCAAGAGAAAGTTTCTGTTAAAGAAGCAATTAAAGGAGATTATGTTTGCATTGGATTATTGCAAGGCTCTAAGCTTCAAATCAAAAAAGGGATGAAGCTGATTGCTCCGTAATTTTATAAACACCGCTGGTTGGAAGAAACTGACGGTGTTTTTTTATGGTCGGAATGACTGGACTCGAACCTCTCTAGCTTGGTAAATTCGCAAAGCTCATTAACCCAAGCGTCGGTCACTTGTTTTGTAAATTTCGCAAAACAAAGCTCACACTTTGTTTGCTCAATAACAAAACTACGCCTCTTGCGGTAAAAAACACCGGAGCATCGGTGTTTTTTATCCTCGAGCCTCTATCGAGGTCGCTGGTTCTTGCCCAAGATTTAACCATAAAAAAAACCACCGCAAGGGTGGTCTTTTTTATGGTCGGAATGACTGGACTCGAACCAGCGACCTCTTCGTCCCGAACGAAGCGTTCTACCAGGCTGAACTACATTCCG
>CALXWC010000034.1 GCA_944392265.1 uncultured Alphaproteobacteria bacterium
GAATTGGTAGACGCGTAACGTTGAGGTCGTTATGGGAGGTATCCCGTGGAAGTTCAAGTCTTCTTGGCCGCACCAATAAAAACAATATTCCCGCATAAAGATAGCGGGTTTTTTTATTTCAAAGAAAGGCGGAGGTAGAATGAGTAAGCGTAATAAGCGAGTTGTCTTACTTCCTAAAAAGAAAAAGTTCACCAAAAAGAAGAAAAAGACAACACAAATTTTAGGTCTTGAGCCTAAGATGATAACTTCTATCATAAATGCCTTAGAAAATCAGAAAACCAAATATATTCGCAAAATTGTAGACGGCTTAAGTGAATATGAGCTGGCTCGTGTCTTAGAAGCCTTAGACAATGAGCAACGTATGCAACTTGTTGAAATTTTAGGAGATAAAATCAATCCTGATGTATTTCCTGAGTTAAATGAAGTTGTTCAAGAGCAGATTATTGAAAATTTGGATGAAGATCAGGTTGTAAAAATTGTTAATGAACTTGATTCTGATGACGCTGTCGAAATTTTGGAACATATGGATGATGATGAACAAGCGCACATTATCAACCGCTTGGATCCGGAATTAAAATATCAGGTAAAATCATCATTTGCATATCCCGAAGATTCTGCCGGCCGTATTATGTCCAGAGATTTTGTTGCCTTGTCCGGAGATATGACGGTTAAAGAAGCCCGCCAATATTTGCTTAATGAACAAGATTTGCCTGATGAATTTTATGAAATTTTCATTACCGATTCTCTATATCACCCGATTGGACAGATTAGTCTGGATAAAATGATTCGTTCAAAACCATCTGTGGTCTTAAGTGACATAATGGATGGAGAGGTTTGTCCGATTGATGCTTATACCGACCAAGAAGAAGTTGCACATATGTTCAGAGAATATGGCTGGATGTCTGCCATGGTTGTAGACAACAACGGCCGTCTGGTCGGAACAATTACGGTTGATGACATTGTTCACATTATTCACGAAGAAGCCAATGAAGACATCATGCACTTGTCCGGAACAGAAGAGGGTGATGTTTACAAATCTGTGTTTAATATTTTCAAATCTCGCTCTGTTTGGCTTATTACCAACCTTTTTGCCACGATTATGGCCGCATCTGTCGTAAAAGGTTTTCAAGACATTATTGCCGAAATTTCCACATTAGCCGTTTTGATGCCGATTGTGGCCTCCATGGGCGGAACAACCGGTCAACAAACTTTGGCAGTCGTTGTCAGAGCTTTGGCTACAAAAGAATTAACCTCCAGAAACACACTTAAAGTCATTGGCAAAGAGTTTACGGTCGGCGTTTGCAACGGTTTGTTATTTGCCATGTTAATTTGGGGCGTAACACATATTATGTTTCCAGATAAAATAATGATAAGTAACATCATAGCTATTGCTATGCTTTGTAACTTGATGATAGCAAGCCTTGCCGGTATCTTAATCCCCTTAACGTTAAACAAACTTAAAGTCGATCCGGCAATATCATCCGGCGTTTTCTTAATCGCCATGACAGATTCCGGCGGATTCTTTATCTTTTTAGGTTTGGCTAAATTATTGCTTTTCTGAAAAGATATGAATATCTTAGAGTTTTAGCTTTTTATCTTCAAAAATATAGATTAATCTGAAAAAAATAAGAAAAAATAGGAGTTTTTAAATGATTTTAGGTCTAAGTCTGGCATTATTGATAATTATCTTAGATCAGCTTTCAAAATATTATGTTTTAGAACATGTCGTGAATGAATACGGCGTTGTTCCTTGCACATCATTTTTTAATATGGTTCGCGCTTGGAATACGGGTGTGAGCTTTTCCATGTTTAATGATATGGGCAATTTGGGTGTTTGGGTTCTTTCTTTAAGCTCAATAATAATTGTTTGCTTTTTAATTTATTGGTTGTATAAGGAAAACAACAAACTTATACAAATTTCTTTAGGTTTTATTATCGGAGGCGCAATCGGCAATGTTATTGACCGCATAAGATTAGGCGCCGTATTTGACTTTTTAGATTTTTATATCGGAAATAAACACTGGCCGGCATTTAATGTGGCAGATAGTTTTATTTGTATAGGTGCTTTTTTAATTATAATGCATGGTTTATTTTATCAAACAAAGGATAAAGAGGAAAAAAAATGAAAAAAATGGCAATTTGCATGCTGAGTTTGGCTGTCGTATTATCAGCTTGCTCAAATGCAACAAAAGAAAAATTAGGCTTGAGCAAACAAGCTCCGAATGAGTTCTTAGTTTCAAACAAGGCTCCTTTAACAATGCCTCCGGGAACAGAACTCAACCCGATAAAAGTGGCACAACCGGTTCAACCAAAGATTGTTTTGGATAAGGTAACCAAAGAAGATGCCAATTTTGTTTCCAACTTTTCTGAAGTGTCAACCATGACCAAGATAGACACGATCAGTGAAGCAATTGATAAAGAATTACAAAGACTTGGCAGAAATGGATAAATTTTATAAAACAGTTTTTTTAAGTTTGATGCTTTGTCTTAGCCCATTTGCGGTTAAGGCAAAACTTTTTGATGCTCAAACCTTTACTTTGTCTAACGGTATGAATGTTTATGTGATTGAAAATCACAAAGCGCCGATTATTAAACATATGCTTTGGTTTAAGGCCGGCGCCGTAGATGAACAAGAAGGCAAGGGCGGTTCTGCTCATTTGTTGGAACATTTAATGTTTCGAGGCACATCACAAATAAGCGGAGCTGAGTTTGAAAAAGTTTTGCAAGAAAACGGTGTGGACAGCAATGCTTTCACCGCCAAAGATTATACGGCATATCATCATAACTTAGATGTTTCAAAATTAGAGTTGGTTATGGCTTTGGAGGCGGATAGATTCCAAAACTTAAAAATATCTGACACAGATTTTGAAACCGAGAAAAAAATTGTTTATCAAGAAAGAAAACAAGTTGTAGAGAACAACCCGTCAGCTCCTTTCTTTGAAAATTATCAAAATCTTTTGTGGCAAGAACATCCGTATCATCGTCCCGTAAGTGGAACCGCAAGTGAAATTTTATCTTTGCAAAAACAAGATGTTGAAGATTTTTATAACAAATATTATACCCCAAAAAATGCCATTTTGGTCTTATCGGGCGATATTGATGCTAAAACGGCTCAAAAATTGGCAGAAAAATATTATGGAAACATTGAAAAAGAAGGTGTTTCATCAATATTAAGCTTTCCTAAGTTAAAAACTCAGCAAAAAACCGAGTTTAAGATGAATTTGCCGCAAATTAATGCTGAAAGATATGTCAGAACATATATCGCTCCTTCTTATAATTTTTCCAAAGAAGATATGTATAGTCTGATTTTGTTTTCAAAATATTTAGGCGAGGGTGAAACCTCTGTTTTGTATAAAGATTTGGTCTTAAATAAAAAATTGGCCTTGGCAGTTTCTTCAAGTTATGATTATGCCAATCGTTCATACGGAGAGTTCAGCATATCAGCCATTCCGGCAGACGGTGTAGAAATCTCTGAGCTTGTTAAGGCCATGGATGAAGCAATTGAAAAAGCCATTGCCGATTTGAATATAGATAAATTAAACAACACCAAAGACAAAATTTTGGCTAGTTTAATTTATGTTAAAGACAATCCTTTCAAAACGGCCCAAATTTTTGGCATGATGAAAACTGTTGGTATGAGCTTTGAAGACATTGAAAATTATGCTGATAATATAAGCATGGTTAAATACACCGATGTTAAATCAGCCGCCAAAAATTTAATCAACAATACCGCCAGTGTATCAGGTGTTTTGAGCCCGATAGGAGAAAATAAATAATGTACAGACGCAGAAAAAACAAACTTTCGGGACAAATTTTTAAATCAGCCCTGATTTTGGCCGGTGTATGCTTTTTGGGAAACTATATATATACAGAGCATTTAAGCTTTAATCCGGATAAAATTTTGGCAGATTCCGTGTTAAAAGAAAAAGAATTTGCATCTAAGCCGGTGGAAGTTGTTTCTCCGAAATATAAAATCAAAGCTTATCTCATTGAAGAAAAAAGCAACCCCATCATCAGCATGAGTGTAATGTTCAAAGGGGCAGGATATTCAGCAGATGATGAAAACAAGCAAGGCATTTCAAATTTGGTAGCGGCAACTTTGGCGGAAGGAACCAAAAATTTAGATTCTCAAAGCCTGAAAGAATTAATGGAAAATTATGCCATTGGCATATCTTTTGACGCATCTCAAGATGATTTTACGGCCTCATTGGTCACCACAACCCAAAATCAGCAAAAAGCTTATAATCTTTTGAAAGATATGATGCTTTCTCCTCGTTTTGAAGAAAAAGATGTTAAGCTTGCCAAAGAGGAAATTAAAAAATCTTTTCTATTGCAAAAAGAACACCCTGGAAACATTTTAGAGCTTGAATTTGCCAAATATTTGTATGATTCGCATCCCTATGGGCGCAATCCTTTGGGCAAATGGGAAGATATTGCCCAATTAAGCGCGCAAGATATGCAAAAATATGTGCAAACACATTTAACCAAAAGCAATTTGATAATTGGTGTAGCAGGAGATATTTCTGCCGAAGATTTAGGTAAAGTTTTGGATGAAACTTTTGGAGATTTACCCGAAACGGCCGCAATCAACTTTGTCAGAAACACCAGAATTGACTTCAATTTACCTGAAAAAAACATAAATATGCCTGAAATTGGGCAAAATATTTCCATTTTTGCAAGTAAAGGTGTTTCCAGAAATCATCCGGACTTTTATCCGTTATATGTGGCAAATTATATTTTTGGCGGTTCAGGTTTAAGCTCCAGATTATCTAAAGAAATCAGAGAAAAAAACGGCCTGACATATAGCATTTATACCTATATGAGCTTAAATGAAAAAGCTCCGTTGCTTTGCGGAAGTTTTTCAACCACTCCGGATAAATATGCTAAGCTTTGGAAACTTTTGAAAGCGGAATGGAATAAGTTTTTTGCGCAAGGGGTGAGCGAAAAAGAAGTTGAAATGGCAAAAAAATACCTCATTTCATCATATAATTTAAGATTTTCATCTGTAAGTAACTTATCAGAAATACTTTTATATATGCAAAAAGAGAATTTAGGCATAGATTTTTTACAAAATAGGAATAAAACAATAGCAAATATCACACAAAAAGATGTTAACGCGGCAATAAAGAAATATTATGAGCCTAAAGCTTATGTCGCCGTAAATATCGGTGAATTTACAAAATAATAAGGAGAATAAAAATGAGCAATGCTGTTAACAAATTAAGGGCATGGAAAAGATTGGAACGTCATGCCAAAAAGATGAAAAAAATAAAAATGAGGGATTTATTTGCCGAAGATAGCGAGCGCGCAGGTAAATTCAGCTTACAACTTGAATCTATGTTGTTTGACTTTTCAAAAAACCTCATTTCTGAAAAAACTGTTCTTTATTTGTTAAAATTAGCTCAAGACAGAAAAGTTTCTGAAAAAATTGAAGCAATGTTTTCTGGAGAAAAAATCAACTTTACCGAAAATAGAGCCGTATTGCACACAGCATTGCGCAACACAAGCAATACTCCGGTGTTTGTAGATGGCAAAGACGTTATGCCAAAAATTAAAGAAGTTTTGGCAAAAATGCGTCGTTTTACCGAAGACGTTCGTTTAGGAAAAATTTTAGGTCAAACCGGCAAAAAATTAACCAATATTGTTAATATCGGTATCGGTGGTTCAGATTTAGGCCCTGTTATGGCGGTCGAAGCTTTGAAAAGATACAAATCTAAAGACATCAACACATATTTCATTTCCAATATTGACGGAACGGCTTGTGCAGAGGTTTTGAATAAATTAGACCCTGAAACAACATTGTTTATTGTTGCCTCCAAAACATTTACCACAATTGAAACTTTAACCAATGCCAAAACATGCCGTAAATGGTTGGTTGATGCTTTGGGTGAGCATGCTGTTGCCAAACACTTTGTGGCTTTGTCTACCAATGCCGAAAAAGTAAAAGAATTTGGTATTGATACCAATAATATGTTTGAATTTTGGGATTTTGTCGGCGGTCGTTATTCTATGTGGTCAGCTATTGGTTTATCTATCGCTTTGGCTGTCGGTATGGATAATTTTGAAAAAATGTTGGAAGGTGCTCATGCTATGGATGATCACTTCAGACACACTGAGTTAAAATCCAACCTTCCTGTGATGTTGGCCTTAATTTCCATTTGGAATAACAACTTTATGGGCTGGCGTAGTCAGGCAATCATTCCTTATGATCAATATTTGCGTTATTTACCGTCATATTTGCAACAATTAGAGATGGAAAGCAACGGTAAGTTTGTTTCCAGACAAGACGAATTTGTAAAATATGATACAGGTACAGTTATTTTTGGTGGCGCCGGAACAGATGTTCAACACTCTTTCTTCCAAATGTTACACCAAGGAACAACTCCAATTCCGGTTGACTTTATTATTCCGGCAATCTCTCATAATGAAATTGGCAACCACCATGAAATTTTAATTGCCAATGTTTTGGCTCAAAGCGAAGCCTTAATGAGAGGCAAAACCGTTAAAGAAGCCGCTGCCGAGCTTGAAAAAGCCGGAAAGAGCAAGGAAGAAATTGACTTGTTAAAGAAAAACAAGAGCTTCCCCGGAAATAATCCGTCTAACACCATTGTTGTTAAGAAAATTGATCCTTACACATTGGGTATGTTGGTGGCCTTATACGAACACAAAGTTTTTGTTCAAGGCATTATTTGGGACATTAACTCATTTGACCAATTTGGCGTTGAGTTAGGTAAACAAATGGCCTTGAAGATTTTGCCAGAATTGCAAGGAGAAGATGCAACCACATCTCATGATTCTTCAACAGCTTCCTTAATCAGATATATCAAAAATATCAGAAAGTAAGTTTATGGGCATTCGAATTCTACCGTCAAACTTGGTCAACCAAATTGCTGCAGGAGAGGTGATTGAAAGACCGTCTTCTGTTATTAAAGAATTGGTTGAAAACTCAATAGATGCCGGAGCCACTTCAATAGAGGTGACTCTGGTAGATGGTGGGAAAAGCTTAATCATCGTTGCAGATAACGGCAAAGGCATGAGCCCCGAAGAGTTAGAATTGGCGGTTGAAAGACACGCCACATCGAAGCTTCCGGATGATAATTTGTTTAATATCAATTTCTTAGGTTTTAGAGGTGAGGCATTGCCCTCAATTGCCTCTGTTGCCAGGTTATGTATTACCTCAAGACCCAAAGATGCTGAAAACGCATGGAAAATAGAAGTAAACGGTGGTGTTAAAAGCAAACCGGTTCCTGCTTCTCATCCTTATGGCACCAGAATAGAAGTCAGAGATTTATTCTATGCCACGCCTGCCAGATTAAAATTCTTAAAAACAGGTGTATCTGAAACCAATGCTTGTATGGATATTTTAACCAGAATAGCCATGGCCAATCCGCATATTTCTTTTTATTTGAAAGACGGTGATAAAAAGAAATTAAGCTTAAATGCCGAGCAAGGAGAGCTTTTTGATGCCAGATTAAAAAGACTATCCGATGTTATGGGTAAAGAATTTGGCGAAAACTCTGTTTTGATAAACGCTCAAAGAGAAAATTTGAAAATCTCCGGATATGTAAGCTTGCCAACCCTCAACAAGGCAAATTCATTATCTCAATATTTATTTGTGAATAATCGTCCCGTTAGAGATAAGCTGCTATTAGGCGCAATCAAGGGTGCATATATGGATGTTTTGGCCTCAAACAGATATCCGATGTGTGCTTTGTTTTTTGATATTGACCCTGCATATGTTGATGTGAATGTGCATCCGGCCAAAGCAGAAGTTCGTTTTTATGACAATGCTTTGGTAAGAGGTTTATTAGTTTCTTCCATTCGCAATGCCTTAAACACTGAAAGTCGTAGAGCCTCAAACACGCTTGATATTAATGAATTTGTCAGAGATGAAATTCCAAGTTTTGGTGCACCTATACAAAAAGATGAAACTCAATTTCAAACATTAGAGCTAAATGAACATCAATTAAAACCGCATATGGGCTTTAATTTTCAATCTGCATATACACCAAACAAAAAAGTTCAGGTTGACTTGCCGGAATTAGAACACAAGTTTTCCGTACGCGTGGAAGCTCCCGAAAAATATGAAAGCGTTTCAGAAAGCCAAAACGGTCCGTTGGGAATTCCTAAAGCGCAATTTCATAACACTTATATCATTTCACAAACGCAAGACAGTATCGTGATTATAGACCAACACGCTTCGCATGAACGTATTGTGATGGAAAAAATGAAAGAAAATCTGCAAAGAAACGGGCGCTTGGCTTCTCAAATGTTGCTCATTCCTGAGATTGTTGAGGTAATGGATGCCGCCAAAGAAAGACTATTAAGCTTAACGGCAGAGCTTCAACAACTAGGCTTGGTTATGGAAGAGTTTGGCAACGGTGCGGTTATTGTTCGAGAAATTCCGGCTTTGTTAAAAGATTGTGATGTCAAAAAGCTCATCACAGATTTAAGTGAAGAAATTGCCGAATGGGGCGGAGAATATGCGCTTACAGATAAGCTACACCATATTTGCGCCACCTTTGCTTGCCATGGTTCGGTTAGGGCTGGAAGACCGCTTAATTTTGAAGAAATGAACCGCTTGTTAAGAGATATGGAAAAAACAGACCATTCCGGACAATGCAATCATGGTCGCCCGACATATATTGAATTAAAATTAAAAGATATTGAAAAATTGTTTAATCGCAGATAATAAAAAAAATCCTCGTAAAAACGAGGATTTTTTTACTAAAAGAGCTTTTTTATAAGTTTTTATACATATTCCATGTAGAAGCAATAATATTCTTCAAATCAGAATGTGTGGCTTTCCAGCCCAAAACTTCAAAAGCCTTATCCGGCTTAGCGGTAACAATTGCCGGGTCTCCGGCGCGTCTGGGCGCAAACTCAAATGGAACTTTTTTGCCAACCACTTCTTCAGTTTTGTGAACCATTTCCAAAACACTGCTGCCTAAAGAAGTTCCCAAATTCAAAATTTGGCTTTCTCCGCCTTTGTCCAAATATTCCAAAGCAAGAGCATGAGCCGTTGCCAAGTCAGTTACATGAATATAATCTCTGATGCATGTTCCGTCTGGAGTATCATAATCATTACCAAAAATTTTGAGCTTTTCTCTTTTTCCGATAACGGCTTCCATCACAATCGGCAACAAGTTTTGCGGGTTTTCTTCCAAACCTTTGATATCGCCGTCTTCATCATATCCAACAGCGTTAAAATAGCGCAAAGACACAAATTTAACACCTTTAAGCTGGTCATACCACTTTAAGAATCTTTCGGTTTCCAGTTTGGTAAAGCCATAAAAACTCATTGGATTTTCAGGGTGTTTTTCATCCAAAGGAGTGTAAAGAGGTGTACCGTATACGGAAGCAGAAGAAGAAAAAATAGCTTTTTTTACGCCGGCTTCAACCATGGCATTTAATACGTTAATTACACCATTGATATTATTTAAGGCATATTTCATGGGGTTTTCCATGGATTCACCAACGGCTTTCTTTCCGGCCAAGAGAACGATTCCGTCCACATTTTGTTTCAAAGCATCAAGAATTTGATTATAATTTAAGATATCTCCTTCAATAAAATCAGCTTCTTTGAATAAGTTAAGTTTTGTTCCAGTTGAAAGGTTATCAAAAACCGTAACTTTCATCTTTCTTTGCAACAAAGCCTTAACAACGTGACTACCGATATATCCGGCACCGCCGATAACCAAAATATGCATATTTTCCTCCTTACAATTGTTTTTTTTGTAAATTACTTTGTTTTTCATTTGATGTAAAGAAAAAGAGCAAAAGATTGACATTATTTTAGAGAGGTGCTAAAAACGCTCGCACAACAATAAATAAGAAGGATTTTTTTCATGCAACAAGAAATATTTTGCGGCATAGATTTTGGCACGTCCAATTCATCTATCGCCGTTGTCGGTAAGTGTCTTAATCCACAGTTAATACCGCTTGAAAATCAAAAAAATATAATTCCATCAACCATATTTTATGAAATAGGGCAAAGGAAACCATTCTTCGGATCACAAGCCATAGAACGCTATATCTTAGGATATGAGGGCAGGTTTATGCGCTCCTTAAAAAGAGTGTTGGGAACGGAGTTGATGGAAAACGGCACAATTTTGAACGGTAAAATTGTCCGCTTTGAAAATATTTTATCTCAATTTATCAATAACTTAAAAGAAAAAGCTGAATCAAAAACTCAACAAAATATATTTTCTGTCGTTATGGGAAGACCTGTCCATTTTAAAGATAATGACAACAAGGCAGACTTAGCCGCAGAAAAACAACTTGAAAGCGTAGCAAAAAGTGTTGGCTTTAAAAATGTGTTTTTTCAATATGAACCGATTGCTGCAGCTTATGCGCATGAAGCAAAAATTGAGAACGAAAAGTTAGCCTGCGTTATAGATATTGGTGGCGGTACATCAGATTTCAGCATTATCAGAATTGGCGGAATGCATAAAAATAAAATCAATAGAACGGATGATATTCTGGCCAACACGGGTGTCAGAATAGGCGGAAACGACT
>CALXWC010000035.1 GCA_944392265.1 uncultured Alphaproteobacteria bacterium
GAATTTACCAAAGCTTTCACTTCTTCAAAATCTAAACATGTTCAAGAGATTGTTAATGCCAGCCGTGAAGCCGGTGCTTCTTTGAACATCATCTCAGGTATTGTTGCCGGTAACTTCTCCGCTTTCTGGAATGGTTTGGTTATCGTTGGCTTGATGGCTATTGCTTACATGACTTCTATTGAAGGTTTGGATGCATACATGGTTTATCCGACCGTATTTGCCTTTGGTTTGGTGGCTTTTGGTATGCTTGGTATGGGTCCTGTTACCATTGCCGTTGATAGCTATGGTCCGGTAACAGATAATGCTCAATCTGTTTTTGAACTTTCTCAAATTGAAGACATTAAAGGTATTAAAAAAGAAATTGAAAAAGATTATGGTTTCACTCCTGACTTTGAACAAGGTAAACAACTTTTGGAAGAAAATGACTCTGCCGGAAATACCTTCAAAGCTACGGCTAAACCGGTGCTTATTGGTACGGCTGTTATCGGTGCAACAACCATGATTTTCTCAATCATCTTATTGTTGAACTTGAAATTGATGCTTCTTGACCCGAATGTGCTCTTTGGTATGATTTTGGGTGGTGCGGTTATTTACTGGTTCTCAGGGGCTTCTATGCAAGCCGTTTCTACCGGTGCATATCGTGCCGTAAACTTCATCAAAAAGCATATTAAACTTGATGGTAAAACAGCTGCTTCTGAAGAAGATACCAAGAAAGTGGTTAAAATCTGCACACAATATGCTCAAAAAGGTATGTTTAATATCTTTATTGTGATTTTCTCTTTCACAATTGCATTTGCTTGCTTTGATGCTAACCTCTTTGCAAGTTATCTTATTTCTATTGCCATCTTTGGTTTGTTCCAAGCTCTCTTTATGGCTAATGCCGGCGGTGCTTGGGATAATGCTAAGAAGGTGGTTGAGGTTGACCTGCATGAAAAAGGTACTGATTTGCATGCTGCAACCGTAGTCGGTGATACAGTTGGTGACCCATACAAAGACACTTCATCTGTGGCTTTGAACCCGATTATTAAGTTCACAACATTGTTTGGTTTGCTTGCAGTAGAAATGGCTGTGGCTGCCCCTCGTTGTGTTTCTTTAAGCTTGGGTATCGCCTTCTTTATCATCGGATTGATTTTTGTATTAAAATCTTTCTATGGTATGAGAATCGAATCTACCAAAGACTAAGATCTAAATATTAAAAAAGAAAAGCCCTCGACTAGAAAAAGTTGAGGGCTTTTTTTCTTGACTTTCATAGAGCATATATTATCTTCAATTTCATTGCGTTATATTATTTTTATTATCATTAAATTTATTTCTATGGAAAAGAATGCTTTAAGAATACGTATTTTTAATGCGTTGATTTCAGACTCTCTTTCAGAAGATTGTTTGAAAAGTGTGGGCAGTTTATCTACATTGGAAAAAGAAATTTTGTTTGCTTTGCTTTTTAACGGAAGGTTGCTCTTTCCGATGTTTGATGGTCAGGTTTATGTCTTTCAAATACAAAGTTTGATTGATACGGCAAAATCTTATGCTCGGTCAAAATATTTTCGTTCGAATTTGTTGTTTAATAAAGATATTTTGATTTTTGACATTGAGTATCTGCAATATCAGGTAAAAAGAGATTTTCCGCAAAATGCACAAAAAGCAATATTAGCTTATTTGAATGAGGCGAAAAAGTTTGCAATGGAACAAAAAGTTGGCGTTTTACCTGAACTCTCTTTGCAAGAGAACATACTCAAAATTACTCAGGATAATAACTTAAAGGTTATTTTCCTTGTGGCTGAGTTGTTTGCGTTTTTTGGTTGGGATGATACGCTTCATGAAGGAATGGTGTCTTTCTTTCAGAAAAATGAAATTAATCTGGTTAATCAGGCCTATTTCTTCCAACATAAGTAGTATAAAAAAGAGAAAGCTTAGTGCTTTCTCTTTTTTTTGTGGTTTTGATGCAATTTCTTATCTAATCTTTCTTCGTCTATTCCGACAGGATCTTGGTGAATGATGATGGTTGAATCAGGATATTTTTCTCTGATGTTATCTTCCACTAACTCGGTGAACTCATGCGCAACGGCTAAAGGAAGGTTGCCTTCTAACTCTAAGTGAAATTCAAACATATATTTTCCACCCAAATCGTGTGTCCTTAGGTCGTGAATGCCTTTGGCAAAGGGATTGCTTAAAACAATCTCTTGAACCTCTTTTCTGATTTCGGGTGATAACTCTGCATCCATTAATACAAAAATGGCTTCCTTGGCCAAAATATAAGCATTATAGAGCAAATAAAGTGAAATTAAGATTGCGGTTAAGCTATCAAACCAAGAAATTTTGAAAGTACTTACGACTAATAAGGATAAAATGATGGAAGCATTGGTCAAAACATCAACCACATAGTGTGCACTGTCTGCTTGAATGGCTTTTGAATTACTGATTTTTGCAACATAGTTTTGGAATGAAATGAGTGCTATGGTTGAAACCAAGGCAATAATCATAATGACTAAACCTAATGTCGTTTGTTCAATCGGGCGAGGAGTGATAAAACGATTGATACCATCATACAAAATAAAAATACCAGAGCCCGCAATAAAAGCAGATTGCGCTAAAGCGGATATGGATTCAGCTTTTCCATAACCATATCTAAAATTAAAACTCTCATCTTGGGAAGATATTTTTACGGCAATAACGGTGATTAAAGAAGCACCGATATCGGTTAAACTATCAATCATGGAAGATAAAACCGCCAATGAGTTTGTGTACCATGCGGCAAATGCTTTTAATAAGCATAAGCTGGTGGCTAGGCTTAAACTGGCTATGGTAGCAATCTTTTTTAAGCGATTGATTTTAATTTGCTGATGTGAAATCTTGTTCATAGATTTTCCTTATCTTTAGATAATTTTCTTTTGAAATTTGATATGCGTGACCCTGCATATATCGCGCGAATTTATCAAGTTTTTCTTCTTTAGGCAAGGTCAAAAATTGATAATAAATATAGTATTTTTCATTTGCTTGAATAAATTTAATTTCAAATTTTTCATTGCCTTCAGATTGAACGTTTAGGCTAAATTCGGGAGTGCCTTCCGGAATTTGTTCTTCTTCTGCAATAATTTGAGTGTTGAGAAGTGTTTTGACCAAAAGAGCCAATGAATCTATGTTTGTTTGTTTATTGCAGCTTAAGAAACGACCGAATCTTAAATCCCATAAACGACTTAGGGTCCATTCTTGATAGTCGGTGGATAAGTCTATTAATTCAATGGCGACAAGCCAAACTTGAAACTTGTCTTCAAATTTTATGTATGCACCTTTGGTTCCTCGACCGATTTCAATATCAAATTTTCCAACCTCAAAATTTTCAATATTTTTGTTATCTTTATCTTGAAGCTCAACTTTGATATTGGGTGAATCTTTGATGGAAATCGGGCTTAAACCAAAATGAGCTAAATTTTCGGCTTTATCGGATTTTTTCTCATAATATCTGGCTTCTATCAGCGCACTTAAAAAGCTGCGCATTCTATCTTGCATAACCAACAAATAAGGATGAGATTTTAGTTTCCATTCAGTTCCTTCTTTATAGAATTCTAATTTTTGGCCTCGTCCGGAAAGAATAATTTTTTCAACCTTATTGATATCTTGGTATAGATTGGAGAAAAAGGCTTTATTCTCATAATCTGAAATTTCTTGATGATTTCCAAAATAAACAGATGCTGTTCCTAATAGTAAAATGATTATTGTTCCAAGAACAAGGTATTGCAGCTGTTTGTTACTTATTTGAGTAAAGTTAATCTTTTTCTTTTTAGGAATAAATAAAATCAGTTTGTATCCTCCCCAACCGATAATTATTAATAAAGGAATGGCATAAATGTTGAAGAACTTAACCATATAATCAATATGATTTACATAAGAATTAATGTCTTGTCTGATTTGATTTAATTCTTTTTTATGTTGGTTTAGGTTTTTTCTGACGTTACTGATAATTGATAGTTCGTCAGGCGTAAAATTTTGACGCTCTTCATAATTTTTTTTGCCCCAAATTTCTTTTAGTCCTTTTTTGGCATGTTCTATTTTATCTAAGATTTCTTGTTCTTTTATAGCAAAGTCAAATTGGGCTTGTCTTCTTTCGTGCTCAATGTTTTCAAAATTTCTGGATTTTGCCGTTTTTCCTCTTAAACTAATCAGTGTATCGTCTCCGGTTAGTGTATCTAAGGCGTTAAGCAAAAAGTTTATATTGTCAAAAATGGGGATAATAATGTTGCCGTCATTGGTATTAATTGTTGTTGCCCAAAAGGTATCATAAAGAAGGTCTGTATCAGTTACGACAATAACTTCATAAGGATGTTCTTTAGAGTTGCTTTTTATGTGAGCGGCAATTACTTTAGCAAAGTCATCTTTTTTGAAGTTCTTTAACAATGTTATAGGATTATAGGTGTTTTGAGCCCAATCTGCTTCAACCAATGCCGAATCAACCCCGGCAAAAAGCAGTGGCGTAAAAGTGACATTTTTTTTCTTTATCGGATTAACAAAAGATGTTGAGCTGACAAGGAGCTTTTTTAAGTTTTGGGTTATAGGCGATTGATGATTAATACCGTTTTCCGGAATATAAAATTGCATAACATCTTGTGTGAATGTTGGGAATTTAGGATCATTACTTACATTGATGGTTAAAGAATTTCCTAAGTCAGCTACAGCAATATTAGGGAAAAACTCAAATCCCCATGATTTATCTAGTCCGCTTAAGTCGGATGATGAAAATTGTTCATTAACCGGAGCATAAATTCTGACAGAATCTGCTGCAACATCTAAAAACGTTAAAATCTTTCCTCCTTTGTTTGTGTATTCTCTAATTTTAGATATCATTTCCGAGCTTAAATCTCTGGGATGAATAATCATCAGTGCGGATAAGTCTTGATTTATGTCTTCTGGTTTGGATATGGACTTTATGTTGTAAAATTTTTCTATTTGATTAGCCATTTCCCAGCGTTGCATAACCACCTGATTCCTTTCGGTATCAAAAACAGGAAGAGTGGTTAAAATACCAATTGTTTTTTTCTTGTGGTTTAATAAGTAGATGGCTTCAGTTAAGTCTTGTTCCAAAAATCGGCTTCTTTCTAAAGCCAAAAAAGGAATAGATGTGTTTTCATCAAGACTGTTGCTAACGGTTAAACCAAAATAAACAGATTGATTACTACCAATGAGCGGAAGGCTTTTTAATCCTTTATTGATGGCATAATCTTCTACGCTACTGAAGTTTTCCGGATTATAAATTGCATATTTTAATTTCCCGTTTGATAAAGTTGAATATTGTTTGAGTAACAAATGCAATTTATCAAACATTAAGCGATATTCACTGTTTAATTTACTTAACTCCGGAGAATAATAGACTTTTATTGTGATTTCTTCTGGAAGATTTTTTAATATGTTTTTGGTGGAATCAGATAAGGTGAAAATCTTTTCTTCCGTTACATCCAAAGAAAATGTGCGGGTTAGGCTGTTGGCTAAAAGATTTATACCAATAAAGCTTAAAAGCATGCAAATAAAGCAAATGACGTAATAGTTTTTGTTGGTGGATTTGAACCAACCGGCAGAACCTGCTGTGCGAAAATCAACTGTGATAAGAGTGGTTAAATTAAACAAAATGATAACAGAAATAAAGAATATGATGTCTCTGAGCTCAATAACACCTTGGGTAATGGTGAAAAAGTGTGTGTCAAAGCTAAAAGAGGCGACCAAATCTACAATGCTTAACGGTGCAAATAAACGAACAAATGATAAAACATATTCCAAGCCGCTTAACATAAAAAAGAGGTTGGCAATAACGGCTAAAACTAAAGCAATTACCTGATTCTTGGTTAAAGCAGACATGGTTTGAGAGATGGATAACATTGCTCCGGCAATCAAAAAGCTACCGATATAGCTCAAGAAAATAACCCCGTTATCTGGATTGCCTAAAATGTTAACCGTAATCCAGAACGGAAAGGTTAGAATAAGACCAAGCCCGCAAAAAATCCAAGATGCAAAAAATTTGCCCGACACAAGTTCTGCCGTGGATACGGGCATGGTCATAATTTGCACGATTGTTTTGTTGCGAAATTCTTCTGCCCATAAGCGCATGGATATACCGGGGATAAAGAGCAGATACAACCATGGTTGAAAATTAAACATAGAGCGTAAATCTGCTTCACCTCTGATGAAAAAATTGCCAAAATAAATGGCAAAAGAGCTGTTTAATAACAGAAATGCAATTAAGTAAACATAAGCCAGAGGAGAAATGAAATAACGGATTAGTTCATTTTTGCATACAATCCAAAGATTTTTCATAATTGTACTCCTTGTGTTAATTTTTTAAATGCTGTTTCTAAATCTGCACAATCGGCTTTGAATAAAATATCTTTTAGAGTTCCGTCGGCAATAATTTTGCCATGATTTACCAATAAAATTCTGGAGGCAATTGTTTCAGCTTCATCCAGCAAATGGGTTGAAATTAAAATTGTTTTATTACGTCCCATGTTTTTTATTAATTGGCGCATATGTTCTTTTTGATTGGGGTCTAGTCCGTCTGTAGGTTCATCAAGAAGTAAAATTTTGGGGTCGGAAATAATGCTTTGAGCAAAGCCGACGCGGCGTAAATAGCCTTTAGATAAAGTTTCTATTTTTTGATGCAATATGTTTTCAATATTGGCAATTTCTGAAACTCTTTTAATTTCTGCTTCTTTATCTTTTTTCTTAAAGCCTCTGAGCTCAGACATGTAGCTTAAAAATTCTAAAACAGAAAGATCCGGATATAAGGGGGAGCCTTCGGGCAAAAAACCTATATTTTTTTTTGCAAAAATAGGATCTTGGTTTATGTCTTTTTCCAAGACCTCTATTGTACCGGCGCTGGGGGACAAAAAACCGCTTATCATATTCATTAAGGTTGATTTTCCGGCGCCGTTAGGTCCTAAAACTGCAATGATTTCTCCGTTTTGAGCTTTGAAATTAATGTTGTCTACGGCCAGTATTTGTCCGAAATCTTTACTTAAATCTTGAATGTTAAGCGTGTAAATCATGGTCGTTTGTCCTTTAATATATTTCACTTCTTGAGCGGAATAATTTGTTTGTCTTTTATTTCATAAAGTTCTGTCTTTATAACAATTTCATTGTCGGTAGATTTTTTTGTGGACAGGTAATTGTATATTTGTTGCGTTGAGGCAATTGTTTCGGGCTTATAATTCTTTTCATAAGCTTCAATTAAAGATAAAATTGCCATGGCAAACATCTTGTTATTAAAACGTCCGGCATCGGGGCTTACCAATAAGGTTTGATTATAAAGGTCAAGCTTTCCGGTGGTGTTTCCGGCAAAAATTGTTGCAATTTTATAGTTGGCAATGCCTTTTTGGTTGAGAAGTTTAATGAGCTTATCTGTCTCAGTTGCCGGACCCAATAAAATATAAAAATCAGCATCGTTATTGATGAGCATATTGATAATCGGAATGAAGTTATCTTGCTCTTTTTGATAAACTGCGCCAACCATATCAATTTCGGGTTTTAATGCTTGGTTGAGCATGTTGGCAAATGTTCTGTATTCTCCATTGGCCAAAGAAATAAAGGCGGCTTTTTTAATGCCTCTTTTTTTTAACTCAGGAACCAATCTGGCGATGATGTCTTGATAATCTGTTTTGATGCGAATTTTGTTGTTATCAGGAAAATTTAAGACAACTTGAGAATCGGGATTATTTTCTAATGAAATAAATATGTTTTGAGGCAATGTGTTAGATGCTGCTTGTTTGCTGTCAATGTAATTAATGTCATATTTGTAAGCAGTTTGCGCATTGGTTTTATTTAGCAGATTTTGTATGCTTTGCTGTGCGGCTAAACCCAGAGTGGAACCTTTTCCAGACAAAGGAAGATAAGCATCTATTTTAACAATTGGTCGTATGATGTTTTCATAAGATTTTGGATGATAGTTTGCCGCAAAAATCGTAGCTAAGGCAGTGATGATAACAATGGCCAATAGTGCGATTTTTGTTTTGACTGACATAATGGGCATTAGTTTATCCTTTAACGTTTGTTTATCTCATATAATGTAATGGCGGCAGCCGTGGAAACATTGAGGCTTTCTACTTTTTCTGAAATAGGGAGCTTAACGGTTTGGTCGCAGTTTTCTTCTACCAAACGACGCATCCCTTTGCCTTCAGAGCCCATAACAACGGCAATCTTTCCACTTTTATTGATATCGGCAATATAAGTAGTGGCATAACCATCCATTCCGATAACCCAAAAACCGGCATCTTTTAATGTTTTAATTGCACGAGATAAGTTGGTGGCTCTGCAAACAGGCAATTGTTCTATCATGCCGGCAGAGGCTTTGGCCATGGCTCCGGTCTCGGTTGGAGAATTTTTGTCTTGTAAAATCAGAGCCAGCGTATCAAAGGCAACGCAAGAGCGAATGATGGCGCCGATGTTTTGCGGGTCGGTTACTTGGTCTAAAATTAAGACGTGGCAATTTTGTTGCTCTTCTGCCAGACGGCAAATTTCATCTAATGTGTAATCTTCCAATTCTTGGCACTGCAAAGCAAAACCTTGGTGAACGGCATCACGAGGAAGCATCTTGTCTAATTCTTTGCGATCAATAATGCTTAAGGCAATATTGCGTTTGTTTTTAGTGAGAATTGTTTTGATTTCCTCTGCGTTTTCTTTACAGCAAAAAATCTTGTTTATTTTTCGCTTAGGATTGTTGATGGCAGCCAAAACGGGGTGTCTTCCGTAAAGCAAGATTTGTCCGCTGAAATTTTTATTTTCTGAAATATTTTTTTTACTCATTTTTGTATCTTTGCAACTAAATTTTTCTTTAGTCGTAGCCTACTCGGATTAACCAGAAAAAGCAACAGTTTTAATCTGTTTTTGCCTATTTTAGAATCTTACGTAAAATGCCTCCGTTTTCTTCTAATAATTTGCAGGCTTCATCATATGAAATTTTTTTCGCAGCCATGAGGCAGGCAATTTTAACGTTGTGGCTTTCTTCTATATATTTTTGAGCATTTTCAAGTGAAATGTCGGCGATTTCAGAAACAAAACGACATCCTCTTGCTATAAGTTTGTTACATAAAAGGCGCAAATCTATCATATAATTTTGGTAGGTCTTACCAATGCGAATCATAGCTCCCGTTGAAAGCATGTTGAGAATCATTTTTTGCGCGGTTCCTGATTTCATCCTTGAAGAGCCGGTAATAACTTCTTCGCCTACAATCGGGTTGATGAAAATGTCCGAATATTTTTTGATTTTTGCTTTTTCGTTGGAGGATATGGCAATTGTTTTGCATCCCAAAGATTGCGCTTTTTTTAAGATGGCTAAAATATAGTTGGCATTGCCGCTGGCAGAAATTCCGACAATAATGTCGTTTGGAGTAGGGGCAAAGGCTTTTAAATCATTTAATCCAAGCTCTTTTTTGTCTTCTGCATTTTCAATTGAGTGAGATAAAGCCTCTTTGCCTCCGGCTATAAAACCTTGTACCATATCTTCGTCCACACCGAAAGTAGGGTAGCACTCAGAGGCATCCAACACGCCAAGTCGTCCGCTTGTGCCTGCTCCGAAATAAGCTAATCTTCCGCCTTTTTTAAAAGAATCTGCAATGAGCTCAATGGCTTCACCAATTTCGGGTAATACTTTTTCAACGGCTAGAGCAACTTTTTTATCTTCATTATTTATGGCTTTGGCAATTTCATAACCATTCATTAAATCAATATTTTTTGTAGCCGGATTGCTTTTTTCTGTGAGGGGTGTTTTTTGCATGTTTTCTTCCATCTAATTGTTTTGCGGTTATAATAATGTTAATAAGTTAATAGTTGGTAATGAAATTTATTCACAAAAGAAAATTATTTTTAAATGAAAGTAAAAAATGTGTTGACAAACGAGCCAAAATAAGGTTATTTGCGTATCAGTGATTATCTCAGAGGAAGGTTCCTCGAAACCTGAAGTTTTAATCGTAAAATGGAGGGGTGGCAGAGCGGTCAAATGCAACGGACTGTAAATCCGTCGACTTTCGTCTACGATGGTTCGAATCCATCCCCCTCCACCATTTTAGGTTAACTCTCGATAAGAGGCGAACAAAGCGGGTGTAGCTCAATGGTAGAGCAGAAGCCTTCCAAGCTTATGACGGGGGTTCGATTCCCCTCACCCGCTCCAATTTTTTTCTCCCCTTTATCGAATCGTACTAACAACAAAAGCAATTAGGATCTTAATTATGGCAAAAGAGAAATTTGAGCGCAATAAGCCTCACTGTAACATTGGAACCATTGGTCACGTAGACCACGGTAAAAC
>CALXWC010000036.1 GCA_944392265.1 uncultured Alphaproteobacteria bacterium
CAAAAAAGAAAAAACCGCGTTCGTGCTGCTTTGAAAAAAGCTGCGAATGGAAAGATGAGATTGTCTGTATTTCGCAGCGGTAAGCACATTTACGCTCAGATTATTGATGACAACAAAGGTATTACCGTAGCTTCTGCTTCTACTTTGGATAAAGAAATTCGCGATAATATCAAAAAGTCATCTACTGTTGAAGCAGCTAGCTTCATCGGTAAAACTGTTGCTGAAAGAGCGGTTAAGAATGGTGTTAGTGAAGTTGTCTTCGATAGAGGCGGCTACATCTATCACGGTCGTGTAAAAGCTTTAGCTGACGCAGCTCGTGAAGCTGGTCTGAAATTTTAGGAGAGATTAAATGGCACAAGCTGTAGATCGTCGTAAGGCTGAGAAAAAAGAAGAATTGGTTGAAAAACTGGTTCATATTAACCGCGTAGCTAAAACTGTAAAAGGCGGACGTAACATGTCTTTTGCTGCTATCGTTGTCGTTGGTGACCAAAAAGGTCGCGTTGGATACGGCACAGGTAAAGCAACTGAAGTTCCTGATGCTATTGCTAAAGCTACTAACGAAGCTAAAAAGAATATGGTTCGCATTCCTCTCCGTGAGGGTAGAACTCTTCACCACGATATTGCTGGTCGCTTTGGTGCAGGTAAAGTTTTCTTGAGAACTGCTCCTGCCGGTACCGGTGTTATTGCCGGTGGTCCGTTGCGTGCTATCTTTGAAGTTTTGGGTGTTCAAGACGTTGTTGCTAAATCTTTGGGTTCTAACAACCCTTACAATATGATTAAAGCTACTTTCAACGCTTTGGAAGCTATCAATTCTCCAAGAATGGTTGCCGCTAAAAGAGGTAAAAAGGTTGGCGATATCGTTAGCCGCCGCGAAAATTCTTCTAATGCTAAGGTTGAGGAGGCTTAATTATGGCTGATAAAAAGACTATTAAAGTAACTCAAATTGCTAGTCCTATTGGTCGTCCTGAAGTTCAAAGAAAAACCTTGATTGGTTTGGGTTTGAACAAGATGAACAAAACTTCCGTTTTGGAAGATACTCCATCAATCAGAGGTATGATTAGAAAAGTCGCTCACCTCGTTAAGGTTGAAGAATAGGATTTTTGATTGTCGGGAGCTTTTAAGCTTCTTGAAAGCTCCCAAAATCTGAATTCCAATAGCTAATTTTAAGGTGAAGAAAATGAAATTAAACGAAATTAGAGACAACGAAGGCGCCAGAAAATCTCGCAAGCGTGTTGCTCGCGGTATTGGTAGCGGTTCTGGTAAAACCGGTGGTCGTGGTCAAAAAGGTCAAAAATCTCGTTCTGGTGTTGCTGTTAACGGTTTTGAAGGCGGTCAAATGCCTATCTACCGCAGACTTCCAAAACGCGGATTCAAAAATCCTTTTGCTAAGACATTCGCTGTTGTTAACTTGGATACTATCCAAAAAGCAGTTGATGCCGGTAAATTGAATGCTGCTTCTATTGATGTTAATGCATTGATGGAATCTGGTATTGTCAGCAAAAAATTAGACGGTGTTCGTTTGCTTGCTCGTGGTGCTATCACCAGCAATGTTAACATCACTGTAAACTCAGCTTCTAAAGCAGCTGTTGCAGCTGTTGAAAAAGCTGGCGGTAAAGTTTCTATTGAAGCTTAATTGCTGAAGATAAAATTATAAAAAAGCGAGGATTTGTTCCTCGCTTTTTTTGTTTGCAGAAAAGAGCGCAAGATTATTCTTGCCGATAAAAGATTATTTGCTATTATCTGGATGTAAAAAAATTTTTAGTTCTATTATTCTGCAGGCAATTTTTCATATTTTCTTTTTTTAGAAAAGTGATGAATTCAGATTAATAGAAATTTGTCTTACCAAAGGAGCAATAGTCTGGTTGTTTTCTTAAAAAAATAAATTATGGGAAAGTTTGAAAAAAAACTTTTGCTTGGCGTTATACTGACATTTGGATTGTTGGTATTATTCGTTATTTTCGGCTTAAGCGGATATGAAAGTCTCTCTCAAGCATTTTTGATTGTTGCGGTTATTTTATATGCGACTGTCTATATTTGTTTGAGTATTGGTAAGCTGAGTAAAAAGTAAGTTGGCTATTTAAGTCTCAAAGAAAAAAACGGTTTCAAAAGAAGCCGTTTTTTTATGCTTGTGATAGAGAAAAGAATGTGCTAATATGTAAAAGTTCGATAAGTTTTTTTATTCTATTATTCTGCAGACAATTTTTCATATTTTCTTTTTTAGGAAAGTGATGAATTCAGATTAATGGAATTTTTGTTTTACAAAAGGAACAATAGTCTGGTTGCTTCCTTTAAAATTAAAAAAATATGAAAAAATTAGAAAAAATTATCATGGCGATGCTGGTTGTTGCCATGATGGGTATTGTCATCTTTTGGGTATCAGGCTTTAAGGAAAACTATCAGCTTGCTGCTGGTGGTTTTTTGGTGGCCGGCGTTTCGTCGTGGGTAGCAATTATTGCTATCGTATTAAAACGCTTTAGATATGGGCAGATATAATGATGTCTATATCACATCAAAAAGCAAAAAAGTGGTTTCGGAAGAAGCCACTTTTTTTGTACTTGCTTTAGACAAAAAAATATGCTATATTCCGGTCAAACAAAAATTATTTATTCAAAAAAAATATATACAATTATGGAAGAAATAAAAAAACAGGTGGTCGGCTATTTGACCCAGCAGATTGAAATTTTTGAACAGCTTTCAGCATTGAAAGCATTACCTGAAGAAGAGAGAAAAGAAAAGGCTCTAGAATTACACTTCTTGATGAGTCAAGCTCATCGCTATGCAGATGATACAAAGCTTAAAAAAATCCTTTTTTCGGAACAGCAACTTGAAGCTTTTGTGCTGATGGTTAACTTGTCTGTTGAGGCATGGCAGGAAGAAAATCCGACAGCAAAAATTGTGGATTCTACCTATTTTGTTGAGAAGGTAATCATCTCTGTTTTGAACGGGGTGTTTAATCCTGAACTTAAAGATGCCATAATATATGTTTAATCTAAAAATAAAAGATTATGAAAAATATTGTTATCGGAGGTTTGGTATTAGCCTTTTTTGAGGTCTTAATCTTTATTGTCATCGGTATAATAGCTGGTCCGGAGCATATGAAAACAACCCTGAAAATTTTGTTGGCCGGTTGTATAACAGCTGCTTTGGCAATACTTCTTATGATTATTGATATGATTTGGAAAAATATTCATTCTAAAAAATAAGAGAGTATGAAAAATTTTTTATTTGTTTTGGTGTCAGCCTTTTCTTTGAGTTTAACTTCTTGTCTTTCAATAGATAACGAATCTCAAGAGACTGAGCAGGTATCAATGGAGCCGCAAAAAATAAAACAAGGTGTTGTGCACCGTGTATTCCAAAGAGATCATAAAAGTTGGACAGACTTTTCAGCCCGTTTGATGAACGGCACAATTATCGCTGGATATACCATCGATGAAAGTGGAATAAGTCAAAGCCAGCTAGCAGA
The DNA here is from genome assembly GCA_944392265.1 of uncultured Alphaproteobacteria bacterium. Lineage (GTDB taxonomy): Bacteria > Pseudomonadota > Alphaproteobacteria > RF32 > CAG-239 > CAJLXD01. The sequence continues at coordinate 3,464 of CALXWC010000036.1, forward strand.
TTTTTTCTTCGTTCAACCTGGCGATACTATCGTCTATAGCGGAGAAAAAGTTTTAGAGGTAAGGTTTAAGAACTAAGCTTCAAAAAAATTAAAAAATCCTCTCTTTTTTGGGGTTTGCCCAAAGAGAGGATTTTTTTTAGCTGAGCCAGTTTAATTGTTCTAATTGACGTCACCTAAGATGATGGTTTCTTTGATGGCGCTTAAATTTTTTAAGTAAGGGACAATGGCTTTGGGGTAAAAGTCCGAATCAGCAAAATCATCAAGGGCAATCCATTTGATTTGTTGGACATCACTATCCGGTTCGCTACCTAAAGACAAAGTTGAAAAATCTTTAACCTCGCATTCAAAGATTAATTCTGCCAGATGAAAGCAGGGTAAGTCTAAAGTCGTATTATGATTTTTTGCAATATAATCACGAACAAATAAAAGTCTTTTCGGGGTGACATCAATATTCAATTCTTCCTTACATTCTCTGATTACGGCTTCACACATGGTCTCGCCCCATTGATGCCCGCCACCTGGGAGTTTGCAAAATCTCCCACGACCATAATCACAACTTTCAACCAGCAATTTCCCGTCTTTGATAATAACGGCTTTCATTGAATATTTGAAAAATTTTTCTTCCATTTTATTGTCCTATAATTTCAAAATATAATCATAACGATTGCTCAAAACCTTAAAGCCTACGGAAGAATAGACTTTTTGCCCTGTCGGTGTAGCGACCAAAACAAATTTGTTGCAGCCTTTTTTGATTTCTTGGTTGATAGCATAAGTTACTAAAGCAGAGCAAAGCCCTTGACGTCGAAATTTTTCTATGACCCCGACCCAAGAAATTAAAGCAGCATCTCTTCCTTTGGCAATTTCGATAATTCCAGCTGGTTCATTTTCAATATAGCCGATGTATTTTAGGCATTGAGAATCTTTGATATCGGAAGCTAGGGATTGCGCCAGTTCTTCAACCTCATTTTGCATATGAAAAACTTCTCCTGCAATTTGGCAAAAACAATTTATATTTTGTGGTGTTTGCACAAGTTTTATCTCAAAATTTTTCTTTATCGGTAGAAGGGTGTCGGCTTCTAAAATCATAGAACTTGCCGGTTCATCATAAGTTAAGCGTTTGTCGATGATTTTGCTTTCTGTGTTGCAGGCAATCATCAATTCCATATTGCGGAAATTATTTTGCAAAAAGTCTAATTCTTCTTTATCAAATTTATTGCAATGAACAACATTCAATCCTGACAGTCTTTGATTGTTCCATAAAACCACAAACATTGTCGGTGTTTCAGTGACTTTGTATCCGGCTTTTTCTTTGTTTTTATAAACTTCAAAAACTGTTTTTTGAAAGAGATTTTTTAGCATTTTTTCCTTCCTATATTTCTTTTCAGCTTAAATAAAAAATATTACCTTGGCAAGGTTTTTGCTCAAGGATTAAAGAATCGGCTCAAATCTGTGATGTAAGTGGATAATTTTGTTGAATTAAAAAAAATATCGTGTATTAATATCTTAGCTAAAAAGGGTTTTGTGCCCTGTATTGATGTTTTAAAATGAGTAAGGATTGTTAAAAAAATGGTATCATTAGCAGAAAAAATGGCAGCAAATATGGATATGTCTGCCTTTAGTAAAGCTGACGAACTCAAGAAAAGATTGTGGTTCACCGTCTTGGCTTTAATCGTTTTCCGTTTGGGAACTTTTATTCCGCTTCCGGGTATTGATCCCCATGTTTTGGCTGATATCTTTGCCAAAAATTCCGGCGGTATTTTGGGTATGTTTAATATGTTTTCCGGTGGTGCTTTAGAGCGTATGACCATTTTTGCTCTTAACATTATGCCTTACATCTCGGCGTCCATCATTGTTCAACTTGGTCAAACAGTTATTCCTGCTTTGGCTTCTTTGAAAAAAGATGGTGAAGCCGGTCACCGTAAAATTACACAATATACCAGAATTTTGACCGTATTTATTACCATTATTCAAGGTTATGGTATTGCTATCGGCTTGGAAGGTATGTCTGGTTCTGCCGGTGTTTCTGCCGTTATCAATCCGGGTTTTGTCTTCCGCTTTACCACAATTGTTTCTTTGGTTGGCGGTACAATGTTTATTGTATGGCTCGGTGAACAAATTACATCTCGCGGCGTGGGCAACGGTTCTTCTCTCATCATTACCGTTGGTATTATTGCCAATATTCCGACTGCTTTGGCTCAAACTTTTGAATTAGGTCGCGTTGGTTCTATGTCTTTGCCGGTTATGGCTATGCTTCTTGTTATGGTTTTGGCTTTGATTTATATCATTGTTTTGGTTGAAAGAGCTCAACGTAAAATCATTATTCAATATCCGAAGCGCCAAGTTATGGGTAGAATGGGTGCGGCTGAAAGTTCTCACTTGCCTTTGAAAATTAACCCTACAGGTGTTATTCCTCCTATCTTTGCAAGCTCTTTGTTGTTGTTGCCGATTACCATTGCTCAATTGAGCGCTGAAAATGGTCCGGCTTGGGTTCAAACATTGAGCCAAATGCTTGGTCATGGTAAGCCTTTGTACTTGGCTTTGTATGCCGCATTGATTTTGTTCTTTGCTTTCTTCTATACAGCTGTTGTTTTCAATCCTGAAGAAACAGCCGATAACTTGAAAAAACACGGTGGCTTTATTGCCGGTATTCGTCCGGGTAAAAACACCGCTGAATATTTAGACTATGTGGTTACTCGTTTGACTGTTTTAGGTGCCGTATATTTGGTGGCTTTGTGTATCTTGCCTGAAATTTTGATTACCAAACTTTCTGTTCCGTTTGTTTTGGGTGGTACAACTTTGCTCATCGTGGTTCAAGTGACTATGGACTTTGTAGGTCAAATCCAATCTCACTTAATCGCATATCAATATGAATCTTTAATTCGTAAGGCATCTTTGGCCGGAAAAGGAAAGAGAAGATAATGAGTAAAAACGGATTAGGATTGCATGTGGTCTTTACCGGAGCCCCTGGCTGCGGTAAAGGCACACAAGCAAGATTGCTCAAAGAAAGAATTGATATTCCTCATTTGTCAACAGGTGAGATGTTGCGTGCCGAAGGTGCAAAAGGGACTCCGCTTGGTTTGGAAATTAAGGCTCTTATCGATGGCGGAAATTTGGTTCCCGATGAGATGATTATCAAAATGCTTTCTGCGCGTATTGATGAAGAAGACTGCAAAAACGGTTTTATTTTAGACGGTTTTCCAAGAACATTACCACAAGCAGAAGTTTTGGATGATATGTTTGCCCAAAAAGGCATTAAGTTAGACGCTGTTATTGAAATTCAGGTTCCTGATGAAATCATTATGGAACGAATCTTAGGTCGTTATGCTTGTATGACCTGTGGCCAGGGTTATCATGACAAATTTCAAAAACCAAAAATTTATGGCGTTTGCGATAATTGCGGCGGAACAAATTTTTATCGCCGAATCGATGATAATCGTGAAACCGTTCAAAACAGATTGGTTAATTACAGAGCTTTAACTTATCCGACCATTCCATTTTTTGAGAAAAAAGGTTTGCTCAAAACAGTGGATGGAACCGGAACAATTGAAGCTGTGGCTCAAAAGATTGATTCAATCTTAGGAATCGCAAAATAGAATTTGAGAAGTTTTGAAAAAATAAATATTTAGACTTAATTTTAAGCTTGAATTTTGTTTTTTTGAATTTATTATTAGACCAAATGTCGAAAAAATGCATTTTTTTTTGCGTTTTTTCTATAAGAGTGGTTGACACAAAGAAATAATAGCCTATAATCCGGCTTAATTTTGAAAAGTGGTGATCAACTTTTTAAATTTGTTAATAATGTATAATATGGAGAGTTAATTTGGCTCGTATAGCTGGTGTAAATATTCCAACTGCCAAGAGAGTTGAAGTCGCTTTGACTTATATCTATGGTATTGGTCGCAAAACTGCCCAAGACATTTGTGCAAAAACTGGAATCCCTTCTGAACGTCGTGTTCATCAGTTGAGTGAAGACGAAGTTGCTAAAATTCGTGAAGTTATTGACAATGATCTCGTTGTTGAAGGTGAACTTCGTCGCGAAATCGGTGTTAATATTAAAAGATTGATGGATTTGGGTTGCTACAGAGGTCTCAGACATCGTAAAGGTTTGCCTGTTCGTGGACAAAGCACAAAACAAAATGCTCGTACCCGTAAAGGTAAACGTAAGACTGTGGCAAATAAGAAGAAATAGTTTGAAAAGGTGATTGTTAAATGGCAAAAGCAGTAACACAACGTGTGAAAAGAAAAGAAAAGAAGAATATTACAGCGGGCGTTGCTCATGTAAATTCTACTTTCAATAATACAAGAATAACAATAACCGACGCTCAAGGTAATACTGTTTCTTGGGCAACCGCAGGTGCACAAGGTTTCAAAGGTTCTCGTAAATCTACTCCTTATGCTGCTCAGGTTGCTGCCGAAGATGCTGGTAAAAAAGCTCAAGAACATGGTATGAAAACTTTAGAGGTCGAAGTTAAAGGTCCCGGTTCTGGAAGAGAATCTGCGATTAGAGCTTTGCAGGTTATAGGTTTCACCATCACTTCTATTCGTGATGTTACTCCTATTCCTCACAATGGCTG
>CALXWC010000037.1 GCA_944392265.1 uncultured Alphaproteobacteria bacterium
TTGTTTTCCGCCTGTTCTAATTACTGCGTACATTTTTATTCACCTAATTTTACAATTTTAAACATAAAACGTTGCTTGCAATATACATAACTTTTTTTAGCTGTCAAGTAAGAATCTCTAAAAAACGATGAATAATGATAAAAAGAAGCAAAATTAATGTTTCTTTTTCAAAATTCGGAACAGTTCAGGCTTCATAAATCTACCTTGCCAAATTCCTCTTTTATGTTTTTTAGCGTCTTTTTCAGCTTGGTTATATTCATCTGTGTATCGTTTATACGCTATTGCCCAACCATTTTCAACCATTTTTTTATTAATATTTTCTCCGCCTGAATAACATACGGCCACCAAGCGTTTATACTTATCTTTTGTAATTGTTTGACAAGAAACATCGTCCTTAATTAATTTTTCCAAAGCTTTTTTGGACTCAATGCCGCAAAAATATTTCTGATTATTAGCATCAAAACAATATTGTTTATATTCTGGTGCATCGATTCCTGAGAGTCTGATTTCTCGATTATCTAAAAACAAACTATCTCCATCCACAACCTTAACCTTGGCATTTGTCGTTACGGGCAACAAAAGAAAAAAAGCAATAATCAAAATTAATTTATTCATATTAAGACTTTACAAAAAAAACTTATGACGTTATTTTCCAGCGAACAGTGTTTGTTGTAAGCTAAAATAAAGGGAATATCAATGGTAAAAATTTCAACTCTTATGGATGGATATCATAACTTTTATAAAAAATACTTTATCGACAACCCTCAAGTATATCAAAAGTTGGTTTTGGAAGGACAATCACCCAAAACCTTGGTCATTGCCTGCAGCGATTCAAGAGTTGATCCCTCTATTTTATTAGACACCAAACCCGGAGATATCTTTGTGGTAAGAAACGTAGCCAACTTGGTTCCGCCATTTGAAGAAGATGACACCAGTTGCCACGGAACATCTGCTGCAATTGAATATGCCGTCAAACACCTGAATGTGGAAAACATTGTTGTTTTAGGACACTCTGACTGCGGCGGCATAAAAGCACTTTTAAGCGGCAAAAATGATGAACACACCTTTATTGACCACTGGCTTTCTATTGCCAAAGATGCCAAGCAAAAAGCATTAGACACAGCTAACAACCACAGCCACCATTGCGAACTCTGTGAAAAAGAGGCCATCAAATATTCCATAAAAAATCTGCAAACATTCCCTTTCATTCAAGAAAGATTAAAACAAAACAGCTTATCCATCCATGGTTGGTATTTTAACTTAAAAACAGGCTCCATAGAATTAATTGCGCTTAACGATTAAATTCGTTTGATAAATATAAAAAAAGCTTTGTTATATCTGTTCTTTCAAGATAATATACAAGAAGTTTATAAACTTAGGTCAGAAGATAGGATAATATTGTGATAAGAAAAGGACTTGCAATAAGTTTGCTTTTAAGCGCATCAATTTTAAGCGCTTGCAACTTACGTTATATGAGCTTTCATGACGTTGTGGATCAAAAATTCACCCCGTCAACACATGTAGAAAACACACCGTTAAGAGAAGCCAGTTCTGTGGTTGTATGCCGCAGCAAACAGTGCGCTCCGGCAAAGCTTTCTATGTCTAGCGAATATATCTATAACAGCTTGTTGCATCTTTTTGAAAACAACAACCATAAAAAAGCTCTCATTTGCCAAGCCAACCCTTCTTCCAAAACCTGCTTGGAAAATTATATCACTCTTCCGATAAAAGTTGGCATCACACCGGCATATATGTATGTTGATTCGGTCAAGATTACTGATGTTCTCGTCAACAAAGGCAGCAATACCCTTAACCTTATCTTAAACTACAATGTTACCTACAACGGTCAAACCCCAGATTGCACTCCGGCTCAGTCCATACTTTATGTTCGCAACATAAACCACATTTTACTTGAGGATCCCGGTTACAACTGCAAAATGACCACAATCGGTACAACCAATATCAAAACAATTTTTGTTATTGACTATGTTGACTTAGATTACGGTTACATTGGAGGATATTATTCTCTTGGCTTGTCTGGTCCGGCCTATGGCGGTGGAACCGGATATATGTTGTTAAGATTACCTAAAGACGCTTATCCGCTCACTCCGGCGCTCAGTGCTCCAAAACAAAAGAAAAAATCTTCTCAAGCAAACAACGATAATGGCTTAGAGATGACGATGGACGTTCAGGCTGACACACCTCAAGGAACGCAGGAAGAAACAGTACAAGTCTTTCCTATTCCCAAAAAACAATAAAATCTTTTATAAAAAAAACAGCCCGAAGGCTGTTTTTTTTAACTGTAAAAATAATATTGAGCTTCTTCATACACCACAATGCGTTCCACATTCTTAAATGTTAACGTTCTTTGACCATAAGAAAGCACACCATTTCTTGACGGCATTTTACCAAAACGTGTTTGATATTCTCTCAAATCGCGCAAGTTCATGGTAATGCCGTTATCAAAAGCGACATTCCATCCATAAGATGAGGTATTAACATTAACATGAATGGCATTCATATCATCATTACCCTCAAATTCTCCAGATTGTGAATGAGCATCAAATTCAAAATATTTATCACGTAAAGTTCCGCTATACCATTTAGATATTTTATATTGCAGTTTATCAGCATCAATTTCTTTAATCTCAGAATTTGGAATAACAATTTGAGAAACATTTGCAAAGAACAACAAACTTCCATTTGGTCCCGTTAACAAACCTGAAAGCGGCGTTTGTGCTCTGATAATTTTACCTGCATAATTTTGTAACGGAATGGTCATAAAATTACTAAAGAATACAGAACCATTTTCAGCAAAATCACCGCAAATAAAATTACCTTTAACGGCAACACAAGTTTTTGAAGTATTCAAAATTTTCAAATCTTCTTCATTAAAAAATTCAACTTGTTTAGCTCCGTTTTGTATTAAAGATGCAAAGTAATTCATTTGAGGATTTGCTTTGCCAATAACATTCACTCTTTCAGATAAAGGAGCCACCTCTTGAGCAAATAATACCAAGTTCCAAGAAGCAAGCTCATCTTTATCAAAATCAATATCATCTATAATAATGCTATTAATATTATTGAACGCACTGAAATTTTGAATCCCCATGTTTTTGTTGATTAAGCGTGATACTGAAAGCAAATCATTATATTTTTCTGCATCCAAATTTTCCACCTCAGGATATACCACTTGAGGAGAAATATCTTTTTCATCAATATTATGATTCTCTTCAGCTATATTCTCAGATAACGTATCTGTTATTTCATCTACATAAACTTCATTTTCTACATTTTGCTGGGAGAAGGCATCATTTTCAAAAGACGTTATATTTTCTTCTGAAACTGTTTCGTATTCAGTATCCGTCCTAGCTTCTTCATATTCAGGTTCTTGTATTGTTTCACCATCTGTTTTTTCAATCTCAGGAACAGATAAATATTCAGGTTCTATGTTAATTGTACTTTCAGGCTCCCCTTCGTTAATAGCCTCCACTTCCTCATTTTCAGTCTCTGGCAAAACATAATCTTGTATATCTGATTCTTGAGATAACATATTTTCTAAATCAAACTCATCTGCTTTTTCTGTTGCATCATCAGATATATTTTGGAAATCATTTTCTAAAACAGATTCTTTAATTGTTTCTTGTTCAAAAGGTGTCTCATTTTCAGAGTTTTCATTGATATCAGAAAAATTTTCTTCTGACAAAAGAGTATCATTTTCAACATAATCTTCTTGAGGAGCAATAATTTCTTCTTCAACAGGATATGTATTTCCGTTATCTTCAACCTCTGTAGTTAATGTTTCCATTGTATTTTCTTCAGATACAACATTTTGTTCATCTGCAGTATCATTTAATAAATCATCAAATGAAATATCACTATCTAAATCTAAATCTGAAACAGCCCAACCTTTTTCATTATTATTCGGAAGTGTATCAACATCTGGTAACATATTCACATCCACCTCACTTGATGGATTTAATTGCGCTAAAATATCTAAATTTTCAGCATCATCTTTATCTAAAGTCTGAGTATTCAGTTCTAGCTCATCTGCAGAAATTTGGACATCTACCACATCTGTATCAGCAGAGTTCTCATTCTTAAAAGAAAAACCATTATCATTTTCATTAAGAAACTGTGGCATATCTTCTTCAACAACATCTTCAGAAGACAACGGTTCTCCATCAAGCCAACTTTGTTCTTCTTTTGGGGCTTGTAAAAAAGACGGGAAAGGAGCATCTTGAGATGTTTCGCTTTCCATATTGTCAGAATTCTCTATGGGAAAGTCGACATTGTTCTGTGCTGAATGAATGGCATTTTCTATACCGTTTGGAGATGTAGAATACTCATCATCTGCCATGTTATTTTGCATTGGCATATTTAATACATCTAGTTCAGAAGGATCTGAAATTTTATTTCCCAATTCATCAACATATTCATACTCATAGCCTTCAGGAAGTTCTTGTCCTGGCTCAAGCTCAACATATTCATACTCAATATCTTCATCTGAATTTGTTGGATTTTGATTTAATTCAACCATCAGTCCCTCTCAAAATAAATTATCAATATGTAAAATATAAAAAAAGAGTCTTAAAATCCTTTTAACAAGGCACAAAAAAACAGAACCTTATTTTATAAAGATTCTGTTTTTTCTTTAGAACTCGGCCACCTATACAAAATTTAGATTAAAGAACCTAATTTTGAGATATTTATGAAAGATAAAATCCCAAAAACTTTCGTAAAGGTGTCTTATAAGGGAATAGAGATTAAAACTCTCAAGCCTCCGAGAGGGCTATCAAGCAACTCAATTTTACCGCCATGAGATGTAACAACATCTTTCGCAATAGAAAGTCCTAACCCGACACCACCGGTTTCTTTATTTCTGGATTCTTCTAAACGATAAAATGCTTTAAACACATCTTCTCGTTTATCGACAGGGATTCCCGGACCATCGTCATCAACAGTAACTTCCAATTTGTTGTTATTACTCTCTAATTTAACGGCAATTGTTTTACCATAACGAAAAGCATTAGAAATAATATTGGTTAATGCACGTTTTAAGGCTTGTTCACGTCCTTGAATAGCGCTGACCTGATCATTTGTTGAATATCTGATTAAGGCTTGAGTATTTCTAAACTTATTAATAATACTCAAAATCATTTCATTCATATCAACAAATGTAGCTTTCTCACTACCCTCACCGCTAACAAAAGCCAAATAGCCATCGAGCATTTTTTCCATCTCGTCAATATCATTAAGAAAATCTTTTTTGTCTTGACCATCCGGCATCATGGCACTTTGCAATTTCATTCTGGTTAAAGGAGTTCTTAAGTCATGAGAAACACCTGCCAACATCTGTGTTCTCTCACTAATCTGGCGATTAATACGTTCCTTCATTTTTATAAACGCAAGACCGGCTTTACGAACTTCTGACGAACCATACGGTTTGAAATCTTTATTATCAATACCTTTACCAAAGTCTTCAGCAACCTGAGCCAACTCAGCAATAGAACGAACTTGGATTCGCAAGAACAAAACAGCTACAATAAATAGCAAGGCCGATGTTCCAATCATCCAAAGTACAAAACCAAAGATGGAGCTGCTGAAAATATTTTTTGATGATGTCTTAAACTGATATAAACCACTTGGTCTATCAATCAAAACCATCAAATCTTTCTCTCCTTTTCCCATGTAAATATTAGTAATTGCATCTGGAAATTTTGAGCGTAAAGCATCTTCCAAAAAGCCTGTAATCAAGCGATTATTACGGCTGGCTTTATTAATGATATTGTGCTTTTGTTTGTTGTTGTAAAAATGATATTCAAAATCAAAATCATTTAATGCTAATGCTTGAATATCTTTTAATTTACTCGGAGTTTTGTCTGTAAGTTCCATCACAAAAGACATTTCAGAGGTCAAATTAGAAGACAATCGTCTTCCGACACGCCCCCAAAAAAAAAAAAAAAAAGCAACGATTGAAACAACTTGTACCACAA
>CALXWC010000038.1 GCA_944392265.1 uncultured Alphaproteobacteria bacterium
GCATAAGTTTTAATCAAATCTTGTTTGTTTTCATTAGAAATCGACATCAATATTTTCCTTTTATTTAAGATACGGAAGTTTCCGCATCGGTGTTAAAATTAAAAACGCGCTGAGGAGAAATTCGTTTTTCCTCGATTCGCACTATGGCAACCAACTCACCGTTAAAAGAGGCAACAGCCACACCATCTTTCAAGTTTTGGTCTTGATAAGAGCGTGGAGAAATTGCTTGTCCTTGGCGGAGTTTAGCTGCATCTGCCTCGGTTAGAGCTAACTCCGCGATGTCGCGCAGAGCAGTTATTACCGGAAGCAAAACTTTTTTTGCATCCTCACTATGCACTATTTTTTTCAAATTTTCCAGCAAAATCGTATCAGAAATAGAAAATTTACCGCATTTGGTACGTCTAAGCTCCAATAAATAGCCTTTGGTGTGAAGAGCTTTAGCCAAATCCATACCCAGAGTGCGAACATATGTGCCTTTTGAGCAGCGAACTCTAAACTTAGCCTGATGATTCGGCAACTCTTCAAGCAAGATTAAATCATAAATTTCAACGATTCGCTCGGGTATTTCCACATCTTGCCCTTTGCGCACCAAATCATAAGCACGTTGTCCGTTGATTTTGATGGCAGAATAGGCAGGAGGAACTTGCTTAATTTCGCCGATAAACTGAGGGATAGTGGCTAAAATTTCTTCTTTGGTGGGGTAAACATCCGTGGTAGCAACAACCTCGCTTTCGGTATCGCCGCTTGAAGTTTCCGCACCCCATTGAATAATAAATTCATATTCTTTTTCGCCGTCGGTCACAAAAGGCACCAGCTTTGTCGCCTCACCGAAAGCAATCGGCAAAACACCGGTAGCAAACGGGTCTAGCGTACCAGTATGCCCGTTTTTTTTGGCATTAAAAAAGCGTCTGGTAAAGTTGACAACATCGGTTGAACCCATATCGCGGTCTTTATCAATCACCAACCAACCATGAATATTTTCACCTTTTTTACGTCTGGACATTTTTCCCTCATCATTTTTGTTTTAGGATAAGAAAAAAGCTTAATTCGTCAACACAAAAAAAAACAGGGCAAGAAAAATCTCACCCTGTTTTTTTTAATAAATTTGATAGGTTTTATCTCCAACTTGAACAAAACCTTCATCCAAAGGCCATGCACCTTTCTGAGAAGTTATCTTTGAGATAAAGTGCAATTTTCCCGAAGCCAATTTTTTGACCTTGTTTTTCTCAATCTTAAACAAAGTCCCTGATTTGGCATCGTCATTATCGGGAACAATAAACAAATCTTTGGAATACCAAAATTCAGTATCTGTTTCTCTTTTTTCTCCGTCAACATAACATTCATCAATATTATATTCTCTCAGGAACTTACCCTCATACAGAACCTTATATTCCTTTTTGCTTTTGAGATAACGCAAAATCAAGCCTTCTCCGGAAGTTCTTTGGCAAAATAAGATATCTTCTTCTGCCTCAAATTTTCCCGCATCATCAAACAAGAAAACTTTGCCTTTAAAGCCATAAAACAAAAGATATTCGTTCAAATCATCCATAAATTGGATTTTCTCATAACGCAAGCAATCATAACTCTTCAGCCGATTATCATCAGCAAAATATAACACATGCGGCAAATAAAACAAAAAACTTCTGATACCTGACAGTCCATTGAGTTTAATCGGCTTGCCTAGATTTATTTGCTCATCCTTGCTAAAATATTGCCCATACCAATCACCGCCTTTTTCAAACAGCAAATAGTTATCAAAAGCTTTGGCTTGAGTAACACCAACCGGACCAACCACAATGTCACCATCATTCATCTCAACAAAGCTATGAAGCTTACCTTGTTTATCTTTCAAAATCCAAACGAAAGGAAAATCTTCATTAATTCGAGATTTTCTTTTTAACATCCCTTCTAAAATAACCCAGCCTTCAGCATTGTGAAGTTGCGCACATTTTTTAGATTGTCTCAAATAATGATTTTTCAGCTTTTTCATAAAAATAAGATTTAATAAGTGAAACAATAAGATTTTAATGTTTGAACTATAAATGCTAAAAAAAAATAGCGCAAGTTTTTTCTGGACAAAATTTCCAAATTCAGCTATAAATAAAGAACATATAAAAATTATTAGTTATGGATATCATTAAAATTTATGCGGAATATATGCCGCAGTTCAACGCATATTGCGTAAGTGACAAAAAAATCAAGGAGATTACTTCTCAAGAAAAAATTCCTGAAATTTATTTGAAAGATCAAGACATTCTGGATTTAGGCGGGACAAAATCATCAAATGCACCGCTTGTCGGTTTTTTAATGGGGCGTGAAACCGGATACTTTTCCATAGATTACAACTATGCAAAAAGTATTATGAACTCTCAAGTTAGGTTAAGACTTTTAACTTATGAATATACGCCTCAGCAAATGTCAGGAATAAAAGGCTTGATTCTCCCTGGTGGTGCCTTTTCTTCTCCGGATAGATTTTACGCAGACGGACAAGAAGAATATGTGCCTAATGATAGATACCTAGCATATCGCCTGGCCATATCTGTTGCCTCTGAAAAAAGACTTCCGATGCTGGGAATTTGTGCCGGAGCGCAGATGATTGCCGCTTTTTTTGAAATTCATCTGTATCGTGATATTAGCAAACACACTAATATCATTCACAAAACGGCAGAACGTAATGCTCACAGTGTTACAATTTTACCAAAAAATCCGTTAACCAAGATTTTTGGCCAAAAAAAGATAGTTACAAATTCTCGTCACAAAGAGGGGCTAAACCCAGACATTCCGTTTGAGTTAGAAATCTATGCTATAGCCGAAGATGGAATTCCGGAAGCATGGGGAAGCAAAACAAAAAAAATTCTTTGTATCCAGTGGCATCCAGAAGACTTTGCCGCTGAAGGGAACAAGGAGATGCAAGAAATTTACAATTGGCTACCTAAACAAATAGCCAATATGTAAAAACAAAAAAGCACTTCAAATGAAGTGCTTTTTTTAACTATTATTCATCATTTAGTCCTATCACTTGTTTTCCAACGCCCAAATATTTGTCATCAACCACATAAATTTGGCCTTTGATTATTTCAGGTGCCGGAGAACCTTTTTGGTAAACAAACAAGATTCCCTCATCCTCAACATGATGCGACCATTGCAAGATTATATTATCCCCATGAAGAATACCTTCCGGTGTATCATCCCACCCTTCATAAACAAGTTTATATGCATCTTGCATAAAAACAAACTCAAACAACATTACCTTGCTAAGTGTTTTAATCTTATAAAAGACTTGCCGCCCCAAAAAACCATCATCAAAGATGTCATAAAAGCCATCTTTTCGTTTTCCGGCAACATAATTTCTTTTATTAACACTTGTTTCTTTGAAAATCAGCTCAAGATAAGAACGTTGCTCAAAAACATTTTTATATTCATTAAACACCGCCACAGACCAAGAATCGTCAGCTGTTTTCTCTGCAAATAAAAATCTTCCGACCTGTTCTTTGCCCAAATAGGTTTCACGAATATCAAACCAACCTTTGCTTGTTTTATAAAAAATGAATTTCTCTTTTGTTAAAACATCAAGGACGTTAGATGCAACCAAAGACAATGTCCCATACAAAGACTGATCAAAAACATCATAACGAATTTTTTTGAACATATCTTGCTTAACCATATAGGCATAACCAAAATAAGGCTTGTCACAAAAGCTTTCTTTTTTGAAAGCAAAACCACGACTGGAATATTTAACTTCGTCGCGGCTATTCTTAAGTTGCAATAACAAACTGTTCGGACTAATCCGAGATAATACATAGTTTCCGTACATAGTAATAAAATTAAATAAAATAATTAAAAAAGTTACCAGCATTTTATGTTATTCTTCAGACAAACACAAGTGTTTAATTATAAAAAAAGCGATTGGAGAAAAACTCCAACCGCCTTTGCTTACACTTCTTGCAGTTTGTGAGATGAATGGAAGCCGGCCTGACTCTTCAGGTTAATCCAGCCTTCCGCTTCAAGAGAGCAGTTTTGCACCGGACAACTTGATAATGAGTTAATGACGTAGAATGCCTTGTCTTTGCCTTTCCAGAACTTATACTTCACATTTCTGGGCTCGGATTCTTGAACAATGTTTCGCTGGCTATCTACGGACATCAGTTCTTTGTTCTCGTTTTCAAACATCACCTTGTTTCCTAAAACGCCTACAAACTTGCCTTCAATTCCTCGAAATATCCTATCTTCGTCTTGAAACACAATTGTAATCTCAGCAGTGGTTTCAGGAAAGAAAAGAGCAATGTTTTCGCGTTCAATAAAGCGAGAAAAAGACCCAAGTAAGGTATAACGACCTTGATACTCATCAAATCTAAACAGTCCAACGCCGTCTTTCTCTTTTTTAACCGCAAAAGTTTTAATCTCATTCATAACAATAAAATTTAGTTAATAATATATATTTAGCGAAAGGCAATTTAGCACAATCGAATTTTTTTTCAAATAAATTTTATTTTCTTTTTTTAATTAAACGATAAAAACAAGTTACAAAAACAACAAAAAAAGCACCTCACTTAGAAGTGCCTTTTTTCATAGAGCAAAGCTTATATTCTTTCAGTTGATTAGAACATACATCTTTGATAACAAACAAACTCCTTATAGGTATCGGAGCCAACTCTTTATAAACATCCATACCATAGACCTCATTTTTGAAGCAAGATTCTCTTTCTTGAGACAAAAAATCATTATAACCGCAAACAGCGCTATACAACAAATCATAACCCTTTGCGGTTTTAACCATTAAAACCTCGCTTTGCAGTTTTTTAGAATACTTCACATCAAAAAAATCAGTATCTCTGGTATATCCGTTTTCCTTTGCATAGATGGTAAATTTTTTATCAAAATTCCCTCGAGCATAACAATCTAAATTAATGCGCAAATAGACATCATCAGAAAACCTTTTTGACCACAAATACATCATATATTCCGGCATTTTAGTGTTGAATTTTGCTTGAAGTTCCAACCGTTTTTCTTGAGATGTTAGCTGAGATTTTAACTCAAAAAACACATTCATGTCTAACACGTTAAAAGAATTGATATACTTTTCATCTTTCAAATAAACATTCATCAACTCAGATGTTGATAAAAATTTTGCTTGATTTTCTTTGCTTAACATAATTCATAAATTTAATAATTTGTAACTGAAAAAAATCTAACACAGGGGATTTTAAAGACAATAAAAAAACCTCCTTTCGGAGGCCTTTTTATTGTTTTTTATTTCAAATCTTGTTGAACTTTTGGATCATGAAGAAGCTTTTGAATTTTATCAACTTCCGCAAAAGTATCATCGATTTTGAAAATAATTTCAGGAACATAGCGCAAACTTGTTTTCTTTCCGATACTTTTTCTAAAGTGATTTGCTGCCAAATTCAAACCTTCCAAAACTTCTTTCAAAAAAGTTCCGTTCAAGGTCATAATATACACGGTTGAATACTTCAAATCCGGAGAAACCGTCACATCCGTAACAGTAACAATCGTGTCAATATCTTGTAAATTTCTAACTTCGCCTCGCTCAATTTCAGATGTTACGATTTTTCTGATTTCCTGACTAACGCGAAGTTGTCTTTGTGATGGTTCTTTATTAGGCATAATCTTCTCTCTTATCAATTAACTTGCCAAAATTTTATTTAATCACCCATTATACGATTCTTGCTAAAAAATCGGAGAATGAGGGAAATAATAAGATTTAAGGAAAATTGTGAAGGAGTGTACATAGAAGTACATGACTGAACAATTTATCCGCAAAATCTGTATTAGTTCCCC
>CALXWC010000039.1 GCA_944392265.1 uncultured Alphaproteobacteria bacterium
ATGTTGATACAATTTTAAGAGATGTTCTAGAAGGAGCTCCTTACATTGTAAAAGATAATGGAGTAATAGAACAGTATAATATGCGTCCTGTCCTTAATCTATCCACAGAAAGAATAGGTTATGCAACACAAAAACCTGAAGGATTATTAAAAATATTAATAGAACTTGCAACTAATAATGAGAATTCTATTGTGGCAGACTTCTATGCAGGAAGTGGAACAACTGGTGCTGTTGCTGAAAAATTGGGTAGAAAATGGATTATGTCAGACCTTGGCAAGCCAGCCAATATGATTATGAGAAAAAGATTGATAGACCAAGAAGCCAAACCTTTCTTATACCAAGCTGTTGGAGATTACCAAAAAGAAACATTTGCCACCACCAAAGAATTCAAAAGAGTTGGTGATTTAGCCCAAGTAGTTTTAAACCTTTATGGGGCAACACCATTTTTTGATGATGATATGCCTAAAAACTTAGGACAATTAAAAGACAGCAGAACTTTGGTTTATGTTGATAGTCCAAATAAATTAACAGGCTCCTCAACACTTAAAAAGGCTCTTGAACTCAAAGAAAGTTTTTTGGGTGGTTGGAATAAAGTCATTGTTTTGGGTTGGAACTTTGTGTTTGATATTGCAGAGATTATCAAAGAATATAATCCATCCCAAATAGAAGTGCTGGTCATTCCACCAGATTTGTTATCTCAACTGAGCAAAAACAGCAGTTATAAAAAATTGGTAGAAAATGGCAAAGTCAGATTTGCATCTTTGCAATATCTTACCATTAAAGAACCTATTGTTAAAAATATTTCTTGTGATATTGAAGAGCTGCAAATTGAACTAGATAATTATGTTTTGCTCTCTCCTGATGCTCTTCCTTTAGATGATAAAAACAAACAAGCTCTGCAAGATGTTATAGCCAGAGAACCTTTGGCTTTGATTGAATATTGGTCTATTGACCCAGACTATGATGGAACAACATTCAGAAGCAAATGGCAGGATTATAGAGAAAATACTTTTAAGGATGATGACCAATACAGAGTTTCTACTTCTGCACAAATTACAGTTCCTAAACTCAAAGGCAAAAAAAGAAAGATTTGTGTGAAAGCAGTTGATGTCTTTGGTTTTGAAAGTGTTGTTGTAAAGGAGATATAAAATGCCAACATTATTAAATACAGGAACAAGAGATATACCTTTACAATTTGCCAAGCAATTAACAGATATTGTCAATCAAGAATGGGAACAAGGAACTTTTGTTCAAAAAGTAAGCCCTGTAACCCAAGACCTGTTAAGATTTTGGTTCTCTCCTGCCTTTTGTGATGAAAGGAGAATAAACTTTCATGAGGGACAAAGACAAGCAGTCTTAAATACCATATATTGCCATGAGGTTTTGAAAACAGAATCTGTATTCAATATGTATCAAATGGCAAGTGAAGAAATTATGGATGAGCATTTTTTGCATAGTATTAAATCTGACAAATATCAACATCCTAAATATTGTATCAAAATGGCAACAGGAACAGGTAAAACTTGGGTAATGCATGCCATTTTTCTGTGGCAATACTTAAATGCAAAATACAATGAAAGTGTTGATAAAAGCAGATTTACAAAAAACTTTTTGTTGGTAGCCCCAGGGCTAATTGTTTATGAAAGATTACTTGATTCATTTTTGGGCAAAGAAGATGAAAAAGGAACCAGACACTTTGAAACATCTGACTTAAAACAAAATGAGCAAGTTTTTATTCCTGAAAAATATAGAGAAGCAGTCTTTGGCTTTGTTCAAAACAATGTAGTTAAAAAAGAAGAAATTGGCAAAAAAATCACAGGTGAAGGCATTATTGCAATTACTAACTGGCACTTATTGGCAGGTGTTGATGATGAAAATGAAGAGGTTGATACCAATGTTTCTCCCCTAAAAGACCCAACAAGGGTTATCAATGATTTACTCCCTATAACCCCAGGAACAACAGCTGGGCACTCTTTGGAAAGTTTGGATAACCAGTTTTTGAGAGGTGGAGAACTTGAATATTTAAAATCTTTGCCCAACATTTGTGTTTTTAATGATGAAGCCCACCATATTCATGAAAATAAAACAGCTGGAATTATTTCAGAAGTTGAATGGCAAAAATCATTAAATTTTATTTCAGAAAACAAAAAGACTAATTTTATTCAGGTAGATTTTTCTGCAACTCCTTATGATATTACTGGTTCTGGTCAGAAAAGAACCAAGCATTATTTTCCTCACATTATTGTTGATTATACTCTAAATTCTGCCATTAGAGCAGGTTTGGTAAAAACAATAGCTATTGATAAAAGAAAAGAAATAGCCTCATTGGCTGATGATGAATTAGAGTTCAAAGCCATAAGAGATGGAAAAAATGTTTTAGAATTATCTGATGGGCAAAGATTGATGCTTAGAGCTGGTTTATCAAGATTACAGCTCTTAGAAGAAGAATTTACCAAAATCAATCCATCTAAACACCCTAAAATGTTAGTGATTTGTGAAGATACCAAAGTTTCTCCTTTGGTAAAGGATTTTTTAGTTCAAGAAGGTTTGGCTGAAGAAGATGTCTTACAAATAGATTCTGACAAAAAGGGTGCTGTAAAGCCAGAAGAATGGAAGCAAATTAAGCAAAGTTTATTCAATATTGATAAAAAGTCATCTCCTAAGGTTGTTGTGTCAGTTTTAATGCTGAGAGAAGGATTTGATGTTAGTAATGTCTGTGTCATTGTGCCTTTAAGGTCTTCTCAAGCTCCAATATTATTGGAACAAGTCATTGGCAGAGGATTAAGATTAATGTGGAGAGAACCAGATTATATTGAAATTAAAGCTGAAAACAGGCACAAAATGTTAGATTTGAAACAAGAACCTAATGGCTATTATGATATTCTGCATATTGTTGAACATCCTGCTTTTATTCAATTCTATGAAGATTTGGATAAAAATATGTTCTTTGAAGAAAAGGAAAAGCCCAATAAAGAAAGCATCTTGGGTGATATGATAACAAGCAACTTAAAAGAAAACTATCAAGATTATGATTTTTATATTCCAATAATTATAAAAGACAGAGAAGAAATATTAACTCCAAAAGATTTAGAAACTAAAGATTTTGAAGAATTTCCTTGGACATTAGAACAATTAAAATCTATGGTTGCCAATAAAAATGGTGAAACTTTTGTTGCTCAAGAAATGATGGTCAAAACAAGATTTGGGGAATATAAAGTTCATAGTGATATTTTCAATGCTCAAAGTTATAATGACTTTTTAGCTAAAATGATAAATGCCATAACAGCTAATATTGGTAGATTATCATCTCATTCAAATAAAGTCTTTCCAACCATCCAAATCAATCAAGCTCCTCTTGTAGCTGTAATTGATAATTATATCAGAAATAAACTTTTCAAACAGCCTTTTAACCCTATGGAAGGTAATAATTGGAGAGTTTTAATGATTGCAAAAGTTGGAATTGTTCAACATATAATGAAGCAAGTTAGTAAATCAATTTATGAATTACAAACTAATATTAATGTTGAAGATGCTGAAATCTCTAAAAAATATTTTTCAGAAGTATCTTCATTAAAAATGAGAGAAAACTTTTCATTGGATATAGCAAAATCCATTTATGAAAAAACTGCATATCCATCAAACAAAGGAGAATTTGAAAAAGATTTCTTGCTTTTTGCTGATGCTGATTCTCAGGTAGAAAGATTGTTGAAAATCAATGAGAATTATCACCTGTTTGCTAATTTGAAATATATTAGAACAGATGGAATGTTATCATCTTATTATCCTGATTTTATGGTTAAAATAGGAAATGATATATATATGGTTGAAACCAAAGCTCAAAAAGATGTTACTCAAGAAAATGTTGTTCAAAAGCAAAAAGGAGCATTGGATTGGATAAGAAAGACCAATGAATTACCTCCTGAAGCCAGAATGAACTCCACTTGGCATTATACTATTTTAGATGATAATAGCTTTTATTTAATGAGAGATAGAGGTGCATCTACCAAAGATATGCTAGATTATTGCCAATTAACAAATGCCAAAGTTAAAGGTGTTTTGTTGTAAATTTAGAGTAGAGGCTAATTTAACAATTCCAAAACTGTAAAGTTGAAGTCAAAATACTTGACAATTTTACAGTTTTTATTTATTGTAAAGTTATGTTTAAGATTTTAACCTTACAGGTGGCAATATGATTTTCAATTACAAGAGAGTTTCAACAGTAGACCAAAATACAGAAAGACAGTTATTAAATATCAAATGTGATAGAGAATTTGAGGACAAATTATCAGGCAAGGATAGAAATAGGCCTCAACTGGAATTATTGCTCTCCATAATTAGAGAAGGAGA
>CALXWC010000040.1 GCA_944392265.1 uncultured Alphaproteobacteria bacterium
GAAAGAGAACAGCGTACGCAACGTCATACCCCAAAAAGTCTGATAGAAGAGCGTAGCGCAAAGGTGAAAGAATATCTGCCAAAATACAAGTCCATAGCAGATACCTTGAATGTCTATGATTCCAGCCATAATCATTTTAATAAGATAAATTTCTAAAAAAGAAAAAACATTGATTTTTGTCTGTTTGCGCGGTAATATAAAAAGCAAGTTGCACGTATGATGTATATAAAGGAGAAAGCAATGGCGACTGTTTATTATAAAGAAAACAAAATAACATCTGCAAATATAGATGATTTCAAAAATTTCATTGCGCAGATAGCAAAACAAAATAAAGAAAATCCTAAACAACCTTCAAGGATTTCAGACGTTGAGCTTTCAGAAAACATCGAGCTAAAAGAGTTTTTCTCTCAAGACATGTCAAAAGAAGATAAACAAGAAACAGAAATAACCCTAGCCAGAGCATTGGCAGCTAAATGCACATCAAAACACAGACAGCAGCTTTTAGAAATGATAAACACCAATCCGCAATTTGTTAGTCGCGTCTTTTCTATTGCCGGAAATGGTCTGAATACCACTTATGAATATCTTATTAAGGGTCTGAAAGAAAGAACAATCGGCGAAAACTTAAAGTTTTATGATTCTATGCTTAAAAGTGATAATAAAGATTTTTGGCATATGGACGGCCAGCCTCAGCCGATTAAACATTTAACACCGAAACAAAAGCAAATTATTTCAGGCTGGAGCAATTTAGACAAGCATTCCTCCAATAAAGCAGATTTGGCCTCTGCCTATATGAGAGATTTATTAGAAAAAGGCGTTTTGTTAAATTGTGACAATCTTCCAACCGAGATAAGAAAACAAGTTAATCAATACGCCATAAATTCAAGTCGGGAAATATATAGTTGGCAAAATTTAGAAAGCCGCTTTATAGATAAAGAATTTTTAGGTAAACTTCTAAAAAAAGGAAGCATTTCTAACAAAACAGAAAAATACTATGCCTCTGTCCGTGATGCTATTTTAAGGGAGGCAGAAAAAGCCCCGAAATTTGATGCCTCAAACTATGGCAAAGAAATCCCCCTGAGCAAAAGGGTGCAGACAATCATAGAAGAAATAAACGGTGCGAAAGATTCCGCCGTAGTATTTGATGCTTATATTCAAGCCGCACAAAAAGATATCACAGAGGGACGCGCAGCAGAATTAGACGCCTCAGCTTTAAAAGCAGTTTTGAGTCAGGATAAAAATAACTATTATATCAGAAAAATTCCATCAGAAGTCATCCAAAGAGCAAAGATTGACATTACTTCTCAGCAGCGTAAAATACTAGACGTTTCACAAGTAAATAAGATGGCTGATTACACAGCCGCATCATTTGCCGAACAAGTAGCAACCTCAAAAACCTTAAATCGAGCAGAAAAAGACCAAGTTGCCCAAACATTGGACAAGATAATAACGGAAAAAGCCTCTAAATTACAGGCAGATAAACAGAAACTTGAAGAAAAAAATCTTGATTATAATAAATATTATGAATTAACCAATGAATACCGTAAAGCAGCTGCAGCAAGAGAAACAATTCAAGGTTTGCAACAGCTTTATGATCAAATTTTATCTTCATTAAAAGACGGTAAGCCAAATTCTCAAGAAAAAAACATTGTCGATATGAAGCAAGTTGAAAGCATTATATCAAATGTCTTAGCAGGAAAGTCAGGGCAAATGGCATATCCAGAGCAAAAAGGATTGCCTCTTTTATTCGGTCGCAAAGAAGAACAACAAAGACGAGAACAATTAGGCGAAGCCATCCATAATTTCAATGAGAGCCTTAAGAAAGTTAAAGCCAATAGCGAAGAACTCAAGCAATATTCCGGCAGTATCTTAAGTAAAGAAACTTTAGAGCAGGCCTCATCCAAAGAACAAGAAACCACACAAAACATAAAACAAATGACACAACAAATAAACCACAAATGGCAAGACCAAAAAATTGATGAAAATGAAATAAAACAAGCAGAAAATGACCTTGGCAAAATGCAGGGAGTCAAAGGCAAAATCCTAAAAAGAAAACACCAAATACAAGAATTAGCCAAAGAAAATATGTCAATCGGGGATGAAAAGCTTGAAGATGTAAGCCATTTGAAAGGTGAAGAAAAGCATAAGGCTCGCGCCGCCAATAAAGCCAAAGGCAAGGACAAATTGGCCGAGAAAGAAAACATCGCCAAATCAGGAAAGAACGCTTTGTCTGCGGCCCGCACCAAAAAACTCGAGGACTTAAAATACCAAAGATAATCATAAAAAAATGCTCCTTCTGAAGAAAGAGCATTTTTTTTATGGTGTTATGTAAATTGCCAGTATCATAAGCTGCGCAATATAAAGACAACAATAAAATGAATTGAAAATATAATTTTTTATATAAAGTTCTGAGTAGTTAAATAATCATAAATTTCATCCGCCATAATTTGATGCCCTTTTGCGTTAGGATGCGTAGCGTCTTTATAAAGGTCTTTCAATTCGCGTTTTTTCCATAAACTATATCGAGAGAAAAAAGCAATATTGTGATTATTACAAATTTCTTTAATTATTTCATTATACTTTTCAACATCGGCATTGTATCGAATCAAAGTAGCTTGCTCGGAATATCTTTCTTCAATCACCGGTGTCAAGTCCAAAACAACGACTTTAGCTTTTGCAAGAGCTAACATATCCAAAAGTTTATTCCAATACATTCTTCTGGCTCCTTCAGAAAAATCTAATTGTAAATCACTGTCTTTGCGCCGTCTCAAGTCATTAATGCCAATATTGACAAGAATTAAATCAAAATTTCTTGACAAGACTTCATGTATTGCACGATTAGTTGCGTCAGCAACATTATCACCGGATTGGGACATATTGTTAAAAACATATTCACCTGAATGAATGGATAATATCTTTTGAGCAAGCCTTGTAAAATATCCTAAATTTTGCTCGTCATAGTATCCATGAGCAATACTATCTCCAATCATTCCAATACTTTTAACCATTTTTACCTCTTTGAAGTTTCTTGAACATTAGATAATAAAAAACAATTCTCATTAAATATCCGATAACCGCATCTCATAAAAATTTTTACTATATCAGCAAAATATCATATTGAACAATGAGGCTCTACATCAAAGGTTGGGGCAAAAGCAGTACTCAAGATTATAAAAAGTATTATAATCAGTTCA